>DUOD01000020.1 GCA_012838995.1 Clostridiales bacterium | reverse complement strand
CGGCTTCCATTACTATGGCCGCTTGGGCTGATATTTGGGGTTGTTGTGCATGGGCCCTTGCCTGAACTAGGGACGGCGTTTCGATATGTATTATGATCATAAAGACAATTATGCTTATTGTTAGAATCTTTTTCATAGGACCATCCTTTACCAGTTTTGTAGTAGAGGTATAAATTATAAACTTTATTTGTTGCTAAATTAGCATAATTGAACCATTGTTTATTGTATTAAAAAAGCAACGTTTTTTCGTTGCTACAGTTTACATTTTTTTATGTGTTGTATTTTGATTTGTCATGGTAGGGTCGGGTATATTAGGAATTGGTGTTTTATCTTGTTTTTTTAAAACTCCCTGTACTTCTTCCACCAGTTGAGGTATGAAATTTATAACCTTATCTATTGCTGAATAATGCATAACCGGAAGGAGTTTTATTTGACCCTGTCCTACTACCAGAAAGGCCACCGGTTGTACGGAAACACCTGCCCCTGTTCCACCGCCGAAGGGAAGCTTGTCCTTGCCGCCGTCTGATAAGGTATCCTTTGGGACTTTGCTGTTCTTACCGTCCTTTCCCTCAGCCGAAAATTCGCTGCCGCCGGATACGAAACCAAAGGAAAGTTTTGATATGGGTATTATTACAGTACCGTCTCCCGTTTCAACGGCATCGCCCACAATAGTATTTACATCTATCATTTCTTTAATATTTTCCATGGTGGTTTGCATGATATCTCCAATGGGATGGTCTGCCATATTCCTTCACCGCCTAATTATTTGTTTTGCTGCAATAAGGGCTGCAATTATAATATAGCCTAACTTTATTTGAATTATGCAGTGGAATTTAACCTTGAAAATAGTTTTTGCAAACTCCGGTCTAACTATTAATCGGTGGGTATTTATTTTGCTGAATCTACCAAGATAAGTTAATCCATTAAACAAAAAGGTACTTATAGTTCCCGTTAATAAGGAGGTAGACATTGGATCCCCCGTACCGATCATTGAATCTATATAAATCTTATTAAATTTTAACCTTTTTAGAATATAAATCAGACACTTTTTTAGTGTATGGGAATGTTTCCTTAAAAGTTTTATGTATTTGTGTATTTTTTTAAAAAAATCCTTGTGTTTATTCTTTTTTTGTATTTTATTTTTGTTGGTTTGGGTGCTTTTAAAGAGTTTGTATTTAAAGGTAAACAGTCCTTTAAAGACCTTGATTGCGAAATAGGAATTGGTGCTTTTATCACCTATGCTTAGCAATATCTCCAACTGTATATCCATCAGCAGCACAATGGACAATAACAGAAAAAAGCAAATTAATAGTATTTGCAAAATATAGCACCTCTTAAGCCTTGCTTTTGCTATTTTTTCACATAAAACAAAAAAAATACATGGACATCCACGTATTTTATATATCATCCGGCGATGGTAGCTTTTCCAGGCTTTCCAGGCCTAAATAACGTAATAACTCGTCGGTGGTCCCATAGAGGATGGGTCTACCCTGGGTATCCAGTCTGCCGGTTTCTTTTATAAGTCCTTTGTTTAGCAAGGTAGCAATGGCGCTGTCGGATTTAACCCCCCTAATCATTTCAATATCAGCCTTTGTTATTGGCTGTTTATAGCAAATAATCGCCAAGGTTTCTAAGGCTGCTTGAGACAGGACTTGTTTTTGGGTATTATTACAGAATGCTTCAATATATTTAGAGTACTTTGGTTTGGTACACATTTGATAGCCATTCTTTATTTTTGTTATGGATAACCCCCTATTGTCTTCATTAAATATCCTTATCATATAATCCATAACTTTTTTCAATTGGGTTTCATCCACGTCAAAGACTTTGCAAAGGTCTTTTATGCTTACAACATCACCTGAAACGAATAATATGCTTTCTATGGCATTTACCAGATCTTTCAAGTTCATTACCATCACCTATCAAAACTTGGGTTGAATTCAATGAGAATATCATTAAATGGTGCGCTCTGGCTTAAAGAAATCCTGTTATCCTTTATAAGTTCTAAAATTGCCAGGAAGGATATAATAACCTCCAATTTGCTGCTGCATTCCTTTATAATGTTGTTAAAGGTTAACCTTTTTTTGTTTTTAAGGGTTTTTAAAATATAATACTTTTTTTCCTTTATGGTGTATGCATCCCTTTTTATTTGTCTTAAATACTTTTTTGTCTCAACAATTATTTCCCTGTCTTTTAATGAAGATATGACCTTTTTATAGGCCAATAATAAATCATCTGTTTTTATTTTGGGTATAATATCACTGTATTCAACAAAGTGGGCTACATCGTTTTTTGTTTTAAAGTAAACCTTGGCCTGCTTTTTTTCGTATTCTCTTAGCTTTGTGGCTATTTCCTTAAATTTTTTATATTGTATAAGCCTTTCAATTAGCTGTTGTTGGGTATCAAGTTCTTCTGAGTCCGAAAGCAAGGATGAGTCTCTGGTAATGGGCAGCAGGGATTTGGATTTAATTTGAATAAGAGTAGCTGCCATTACCAAAAATTCACTGGCTATTTCCAGATCAAATTCCTGCAGTGTAAAAAGGTAGTCCAAATATTGGTCGGTAATTTCGGTTATGGAAACATCCTTAATATCGACCTTGGATTTTTCTATCAAATGCAATAATAAATCCAAAGGACCTTCAAATACTTCCAACTTAACCCTGTATTCCATGATATCCTCTTTATATATTAATTTTTACAGCTTCCCTTACTTTTCCCATTGTATGTTTAGCTATCTTTGTCGCCTTTTTAGTGCCGTTTTCTAATACTTCCCTAACATAGTAAGGTTTTTGTTCAATCTCTTTACGTTTTGTATAGATGGGTTCCAAATATTTTATCATATTATCGGCCAACATTTTCTTGCATTGAACGCAGCCGATCGCACCCTTGGTACACTGCTCCTTTATGGTGTCAATGTCTTTGTCGGAAAATACCTTATGGAAGGCATAAACTGAACACACCGAGGGATGACCGGGGTCGGTTTTACGTATCCTGGCGGGGTCGGTTACCATCACCTTTACTTTGTTTTTTATATCCTCTGGGCTGTCAGATAATGTTATGGTGTTTTGATAGCTTTTACTCATCTTCCTTCCATCCAGACCAGGTAGTACTTTGACCTCGTTTAGTATTGCCTGGGGTTCATTAAAGACTTCACCATATAGATAGTTAAACCTTCTTACTATTTCTCTGCTTAATTCCAAATGGGGTAGCTGGTCTTCTCCCACCGGTACCAATTGCGCGTTGCATATTAATATATCCGCTGCTTGAAGGCAAGGGTATCCCAAAAAGCCATATGTTGCTATATGCTTATCCTTCAGCTGGTTAAGCTGATCTTTGTAGGTGGGACACCTTTCCAGCCATGATAAGGGTACAATCATGGATAAAATAAGGTGGAGTTCTGCTATTTCCTTAATGGATGATTGAATGTATATTGTACATTTATCGGGATCCAAGCCCGCACTTAACCAGTCAATGGCAATTTCAAATATATTTTCTTTAATATTGGATGTATCTTCATATGCCGTTGTCAAGGCATGCCAATCAACTATGGAGTAAAAACAATCGTATTCATCTTGAAGTTTTACCCAGTTTTCCAGGGCGCCGAAATAGTTTCCCAAATGTAGGCTGCCTGTTGGTCTCATACCGCTCATTACCCGTTTTTTGCTCATGGTTACTCCTCCTGCAAATTTCGATTATATAATATTAGTGTACTCATTTTTCGAAATTAATTTAAAAGGCTGTATGTAAGGTCCTTGTAGGCCCATAAAAAAACAAACTCTTACCCACCCAGCAGGAAAGGTAAAGTGTATTTAACATAGCAGATTATACTAAGGAAATTTTTGACCAATGTTCAGTTTGTTTTTTCGGCGTCGGGTTATGCCATATTGATATGGGCTAACCCGTGGAAGGAAAAGCCATAGTTTTGCCGGCAGGCTATTCTTGATGTCCATTACGTTAAAATAAAACGCGGGTTTTCCTTCCCTAGTTTGATATTAACCCACCGGTATCCTCAGGCTTTAATTATAACATAAAATGCATTGCCAGGCACACTTTAATTATTGCTACTATTTAAGCCGATCAGGCAATACATCATTTTGTATGAGTTGTTCATAGCTTTGTCTTTTGACTATTAATTCAGCCCTTCCTGAGTTTACCAGTACCACAGCGGGGATGGGGAGTTTATTATAATTACTGGCCATTGAATAGTTATAGGCACCTGTTGCCAGCACCGCTAATATATCACCGGGTTCTACCCTTGGGAGTTTGATATCCCATATGAGCATATCCCCAGATTCGCAGCACTTTCCCGCGATGGATATGATTTCTTCCTTGGGTTTTTGTACTTTATTAGCTATTACCGCACTGTATTTTGCCTGATAAAGGGCAGGCCGGGGATTATCGGTCATACCGCCGTCAACGCTTACATATTTTCGTATTCCCGGTATATCTTTGATTGTACCTACTGTATATAATGTTATACCGCTTTCGCCAATAATGGATCTACCCGGTTCTACGAGGATGAAGGGCAAATCCAATCCTTTCTTAATGCAGCATTCCTTTACACAGGTTGCTAAATAATTTATATGGTTTGTAGGTGTCAATGGCAAGTCTTCTTCTGTATATTGTATACCCAACCCTCCGCCGAAGTTGATTTCCGTTAGTGTGTAGCAGTATCTTTTTTGTATTTCCTTCATAAAGGAAGTCATGATCTCCGCTGCCATTTTATACGGCTTAATTTGGAAGATCTGAGAGCCTATATGACAATGGATGCCTTTGAGGGACATGGTTTTTTTGGACAATATCCTTTCAACGGCAACAAAAGCTTGATTATCATCTATCCCAAGGCCAAATTTAGAATCCAACTGACCGGTTTGTATATAATTATGGGTATGAGCTTCAATGCCGGGTTTCAGCCTTATTGAAACGTCAACGGTTTTGCCGAGCTTTTTTGCAATATCATCTACCAGTTCAATTTCGTATAAACTGTCTATTACTATTCTGGATATACCCAATTTGATGGCAAGTTCCAATTCGTCAGGGGTTTTATTGTTTCCGTGCATATATATTTTTTCAACGGGAAATGCTGCCGATGCCGCGGTATATAATTCACCCCCGGAAACCACATCCAAGCCCAGTCCCTCTTGTTCTATTATTTTGCACATTGCAGTGGTTAAAAAGGCTTTGCCTGCATACAGCACCATACCGTTACCATAATGCTTTTCCAGGCTTGATTTGTATTCCCTGCACATTTTTCTGACATGTTTTTCATCTATTACATAGAGGGGTGTACCGAACTGTTTTGCCAAATCTACGGTGTCGCAGCCGCCTATTTCCAAGTGACCACGATCGTTAATAGCCATGGTGCCTTTAAGTTCCATTTATCAGTACTCCTTAATAAATTTTTCATGAAATTTTAACATATATATATTTCCATGTCAAATAAAAAAGAAGACCGTCCGGTCTTCTTATTGCGGCACATACTAGTGTTTATGGCTGCTCCACCTGCTCAGAATTTTTTTGAAGAAATCTCTAAATTTGGCTCTTTCTATCTTTTGAGGGCAAATTATGTCTATTCTTTTTATTTCTTTATCTCCTTTTTTAATAATAACATTACCTATTTCAGTATCCTTGTCTATGGGGGCTGTTAAAGTTTCGGGCAATATAATTTCTTTAGTAATACTATCCTCTTCACCTTTGTTAATTAACAGGTTTATATCGTCCTGGGCTTTAATATCAATGTGATCCATGGTGCTGTTTAATACTTTTATTCTTTTTAGCATATCACCCTTTTCCACCACTCTTACAGTGGAGTAGTTCGCAAAACCATAATCCAAAAGTGCAGTTGCTTCTTTAAAGCGAGCGCTGGAATTTGGAGCACCCAGTATTACTGCGATTAAACGCATGGAGTTTTTCTTAGCGGTGGCTGCCACACAGGATTTGGCGGCCGATGTGGTCCCGGTTTTTATACCGTCACACCCTTCATAAAATTTAACCAATCTATTGGTATTCACCAGTTCGAATTCTCCATCCCTTATATGATCTATCCATATGCTTAGCCATTTATGGATGTCCTCATGTTTAAGCAGTTCCCTGGACATGATTGCAATATCATAGGCGGTGGAGTAATGACCTTCATCGGTTAGGCCGGTACAGTCCTTAAAATGGGTGTTTTTCATTCCCAATTCTTGGGCCCGTTTGTTCATATTTTTTACGAACATTTCTTCCGTACCGTAGATTAGCTCGGCCATGGCAACACTGGCGTCGTTTGCTGAGGCAATGGCTATTGATTTTACCAAATCCTCAACGTTAAACTCTTCGCCAACTGCCAAATACACTTGTGACCCGCCCATACTGCTGGCGTGTTCGCTTACCCTCACCCTATCTTCCAAGCTAATTTTCCCCTGTTCCAAAGCTTCCATTATCAGTAACAGGGTCATGATCTTTGTAATGCTTGCAATGGGAAGCTTATCGTGGGCGTTTTTTTCATATATGATTTCACCGGTGCTATTTTCAACTAAAATGGCAGCCTTAGCTTCGAAGTTAAAATCATCGGCTTTTACTATGGCAGTGTTACCGATGAACATGAATATACATGCCATTAACAGTGATATCCACCGAATGGTTTTCTTTCGCAATAACATCCCTCCTTAGGCTAATAACTGTACTACAAGTGCCTTATTATGTACGTATAGTTTTCCATTAATTAAGGGATGTTATGCTGGTATAAATTAATAGGTATGATAGCCTTTTTCATCCACAATTCCGTATATTAACTTTGGTGGTTTTATTGGTTTGTCCGAAAATACAAAGGATCGGTCGAGGATATCCATACAATAGGGCAGTTTTTCTTTGTCGTTTATGTAAATGTCTAAAATAACATCACCTTTATTTACCTTATCACCGATTTTTTTATTTAATATAAAACCACATCCGTGATCGATTTTATCATCCTTAAACTGCCTGCCCGCGCCTATGGTTACCGCCCCAATACCCAAGCCTTCGCCATCGATTTCCGATATATATCCGCTGCCGTTTGACCTATAAGGTATTACGTATTTTCCCAATGGAAGAACGTCTTGTTGTTTGGAAATACATTCAGGTCCTCCCTGTGCATGGACAAACCGGTTGAATTTTTCCAATGCTTGTCCGGTGTTAATTATTCCCAATATCTTGTCTTTTATTATATTCATATCTTCTTTAGGTTCTATCACCTTAAAGGCTAAGCTGGATAACACTATGCACAATTCCAATAAGTCATTGGCGCCGGTGCCCATTAGCGTGTTTATAGCCTCCATCACTTCTAAGGAATTGCCAATGGCACGACCCAGGGGCTGGTTCATATCGGTTATCACAGCCACTGTTCTTTTGTTATAATGGTTTCCTATTTTAACCATTGTTTCGGCTAAAGTCCTGGCTGTGTTTAAATCTTTGACAAAGGCCCCCTTGCCTACCTTTACATCCAAAAGTATTACGTCGGCCCCCGATACCAGCTTTTTGCTCATTATACTGCTTGCGATAAGGGATATATTGTCCACGGTTGCTGTAACGTCCCTTAAGGCGTATAGTTTTTTGTCGGCCGGGGCAATATTTTCCGTTTGGCTGATGATTGACATCCCGATTTTGTTTACCTGACTTTTATATTGTTGTGGTGACAGCTGAGTTGTGAAACCGGGTATGGATTCCAATTTGTCTATTGTGCCCCCCGTATGACCAAGGCCCCTGCCCGACATTTTACATACCTTAAACCCCAAGCTCGCCAGTATGGGAGATAAAACCAAGGTAGTCTTGTCCCCCACCCCACCGGTGCTATGCTTGTCCACTTTTATACCCTTGATATTCGACAGGTCTACTGATTCCCCGGATTTGGCCATGGAGTGGGTCAGGTCAAAGGTTTCTTTGTCCGTTAGTTTGTTGATGAATATGGCCATGAGAAGGGCGGACATTTGATAGTCCGGAATTTGTCCTTGAGTATAGCCTTGCACGAAATAATCTATTTCTTGGGATGAAAGTACCTGCCCGTCCCTTTTTTTTCTGATGATGTCATATATTCTCACCATGGTACCCCCTAGATTTTAATGCTGCTTACTATCCCGTTCAGCAACTTAACAAACTGCGGTCTTATCTTTTTTGCGGTGTACACTACCTCTTGATGGCTTAGCGGTTTGTCCATTATACCGGCGGCCATGTTACTTATGCAGGATATGGCCAAGGTTTTTATACCGGAATGTCTGGCCACGATAACTTCAGGTATGGTGGACATTCCAACGGCATCGGCTCCCATACGCCTTAGCATTTCTATTTCCGCCGGCGTTTCATAGCTCGGCCCCTTTAAACCTGCGTAAACGCCCTTTTTTATGTCAATGCCCAATTTTCGGCCTACAGCTAAGGCAGTGTTTATTAATTCCTTATCATACGCCTCTGTCATGTCCGGGAACCTGGGACCAAAGGATTCAAGGTTGGGGCCTATCAAGGGGTTGTCCCCCATGAGGTTAATATGATCGGTAATAACCATCAGATCCCCCGGTTTAAAACCTCTGTTTATGCCTCCGGCAGCGTTGGTAATGATCAAGGCTCTAATACCTTTTTTTATCATAATTCTTAACGGCAGTGTTATTTTTTTCATGGTATAACCTTCGTACAGGTGTATCCTTCCCTGCATAATCATTAAATTTTTGTTTGCCCGTTTGCCCAGAACAAAACATCCCTTATGGCCGGGAACGGTTGATACAGGCAGCTCGGGTATATCCTCATAGGGTATTTCTAAGGTTTTATCAATACTATCAACGTAATCTCCCAAACCTGACCCCAGGATGATGCCTACATCTGGCGAGAAATCCACCAAGGAATCGATATATTTTATGGAACGGTTTATCTTATCTTCCATGTTTTCATCTCCTATACTTGTTTCATACCTTAATTTTATCATAAAAGCTTTCGCCCCTTTCCGGGGGCGGTACCTTTAGCATATGGGCAATGGTGGCTCCCACATCGGCGAAAGTGCTTCTCTCACCGATATATACGCCTGATTTTAGTTTGCGGCCGTATATAAGTATGGGGATATATTCCCGAGAATGATCGGTACTTTCCGTGGTGGGGTCGCATCCATGGTCGGCGGTAATGATCAGTACATCGTCATCCTTCATGGACGATATTATTTCCGGCAACCTTGCATCAAAATATTCCAAGGCCTGGGCATAGCCATGAGGATCATTGCGGTGGCCGTATTTGGTATCGAAATCCACCAGGTTAATAAAGATAAGGCCTCTGTTATTATACGCCAACTGGCGGATTGTCTGTTCTATACCGTCTTGATTGTTTTTGGTATGAACATCTTTGGTTATACCTTTGCCTGCAAAAATATCTTTTATCTTTCCGATGGCGATCACATCCATACCCTGCTGTTTTACCCTATCTAATATGGTAATACCGGTGGGCTCTAAAGAAAAGTCCCGTCGCCTTTGGGTGCGGACAAAATTTCCGGGTTGTCCGATAAAGGGACGGGCGATAACCCTTCCAACGCCGTGCCTTCCTGTTAGAATTTTTCGTGCTATCATACACATTTCATACAATTTATCTACGGGTATGACTTCTTCATGGGCGGCGATCTGAAAAACGCTGTCGGCAGAGGTGTAAACTATGGGGAACCCGGTTTGGATATGCTTACTTCCGAGTTTTTCAATAATTTCCGTACCCGAAGCGGGCACATTGCCTAAAATATCCCTACCGATGGCATTTACAAAGGGTTGTATAACTTCTTCGGGAAAGCCTTGAGGGTAGGTGGGAAAGGGATGATCGAGTATTATGCCTGACAGTTCCCAATGTCCGGTGGTTGTATCCTTTCCCGGTGAGGCTTCCCTGCTTTTTCCGAAGCAGCCTATGGGCTGGACGGTATTTTTTAATATATCAACCCCTGGTATATTGCCCATTCCCAGGTTGATTAAATTGGGTATGCTTAAATTTGTTTCCTTGTATAGATTACCCAGGGTATTACTGCCGACATCGCCATATTCATGGGCATCAGGCAGTTCGCCTATCCCCAGGCTGTCGATGACCAGTAATATTACTCTGCCTATCATATAAAGTATTCTCTCCTTGTGGTGTAATTGTTTAGAATGCGCGGATGTCTATGCCCTGGGATGGGTTTTCTTATATATTTCCTTGATGCGGTTATTTGCAAGTTGGGTATAGACCTGGGTGGTAGATACGTCTGAATGACCCAACATTTCCTGTACAGCCTTTATATCCGCTCCATTGTCCAAAAGATGCATTGCAAAGGAATGCCTCAAGGTATGGGGGGTTATACCCTTGTTTATCTTTGCCTTGGAAGTATAGTATTTCACTATTTTCCAAAAACCCTGGCGGGTTAGCCTACTGCCATGGCAATTGACAAACAAAGCGTTTTCCTTGGGATTTTTTATCATGGCCGATCTGCATGTGTCCAAATATATACGTAGATACTTTATCGCCAAGGAACCCAAAGGAATGATCCTCTCTTTAGCACCTTTGGAACATTTTATATAACCCAAGTCCATGTTGACATCCGACAAATTGAGTTGAACCAATTCCGAAACCCTGATACCGGTTGCATATAACAGTTCCAGCATTGCCTTATCCCTGATTCCCTTTGCATCGGAAAGGACGGGTTGATCGAGGAGAAGCTCTACCTCAGTGGTCGTTAGGTAATTGGGAAAACGACGCTCAATTTTAGGCGATTCCAAGTCCTGGGTAGGGTCTTGGTCCATATACCTCTTATACAATAAAAATCTGTGAAAATTCCTAATGGAAGAAAGTTTTCTGGACACCGTTGTAGTTTTGTTCCCTTTTTTTTGGAGAAAGAGTATGTAAGAGATAACAGTAGCCTTTGTTATTTCTTTAAGTTGTGAAAGATGTTGTTTTTTTAAGAATGCTATGTACTGCTTTAAATCCCTGGTGTATGAATCAAGCGTATTTTCCGAGACACCTTTCTGGTTAATTAGATAACCTATAAACTCGTTAAGATACTTATCCATAACAACGGCTCCTTTGTATATTTACTAGTAAAATATTCAACAAGGATTATAAGAATCCTTTTTTGTTAAATATTTTTTATTTTTTCTCTAATTATTATGTCGACATTTTCCTGTTATTTCTTTAATATCTTCAACTATTAATTAGTATTAACAATTCCACAAAAAAAATTAGTAATCTTTACTAATTTTTATAAAATATCTAGTAATATTTTCATAAAAACCGGAGTTACAAAGGCCTCGATGAAGGTTGCTATCAATAACGGTATGAATAAAAGCCAAAGATTGGCAGTGTATAACATAAAAGGACTGCCTCGTCTTTGCGGTTGTTTGGCCTTTCCGCGGTTTTTGACCATTAGGATGGAATAATTTATGCCGATAACTCCTATGGCCATAAGCACCGGAATCATTATCAAGTTTTGGGGCAGTATGCCCGTTAGTACAAAAAAAAGACCCTTTATTCCAAACTCATTAATGAGAAAACCTACCGTAAAGCCGATCACAAAACCCCGTACACCTATTATAAACATAATTATGGGTATACCTATGATGGTAATGCCAAGTATCCAGATTAAAGCAAGGGTCTGGATATTATTGATTAGGGACTGTTTAAAAACCATGGAGGCGTTTATATCCTGGTTGCCCAGTATGCTGAAAAAATTGTCCAAAAAACCGATAAGCTCTTCCTTTTCAAGGTCGGATAATGAAGAGACGGTAAAAGCTCCTGTGGCTATGCCTACTAAAAAGGAAAACAACACTATTATATATAACAGTAAGTTGCTTCGAACATGATTTATAATGTTATATTTTATCTTGCCCCACAATTTACAGCCCCCCCCTTGAGCACGAACAAAGAAATACTAAAGAATTACTCCTTAATATTTATTCGGACAAGGGAGGCTTTATTCCTAACAATTATATAAGTTATGCCTATATATTGTTATTAATATTCTAATATTTTCCCATAGTTACCGCCGCCTCCGGTTTTCATATTAAGGTCTCCCTTGCGTGCGGATATAATGAGCCGGGCGTTTTTTTCGCTTACCACGTCTCGTAATTGTGAAAATGTGGCTTTGTGCAGGACATTCATTTCAGTACCAAAAACCTTAAGCAGTTTGTCAATTGTCTTAGGACCTATTCCCGGTATGAATTCCAGAGGTATTTGGTAATGGTATGGCGGACGTTCTACGGTGCTTTTATATCCGGGATCCTTTATCTGTTCCAGTCGATCCAGCACCCCCACCACTACTTTGTGCTTATCGGATAGGGGGCATTTATTGATGGGCGGCTTTCCCTTTAGTATGCTGTTACAGTTTATACAAAAAGTCCTGTGGTATTTACCCAGTTTTGGATTTAAGCCGTAATTTCCCGTTATGGCCCTTTCCTGCTGCCTTTTGAGGGCCATCAATACTTCCCTAAAATTACCGGCCTTAAGCCTTAGGGTATTGTACTCCCTTCCGATCTTTGGAAGGGAATGGGCGTCGGAATTACTTAAATAGGTCTTATCGGCCAGTTCCTTAAGCATGTCCGCCATATATGTATCGGCACTTAGACCTAATTCAATTGAAGGCATGTTATTCAATGCATCTTCACTGAATATTTCCTTCAGAGTATGAGTACAGTTACCATAGAAGCTTTTATAGGGGGTGAAGGCATGGGCAGGGATGTAAAGCCCTCCATGGTCATTTACGATATCATACAACTGCTGTCCGGTCAGGTGGGCCGTACTGCAACAGGCATGGATATTCTTTATATATTTTTCCATATCTCCGGAAAATTTTTTTATTTGCTCGAAATCCGGGAAAAAGACCAGGGAATGGGAGCGGCATCCATTTTCCTCCCTGGTCTCTATTTCTGCGCCCAGTAAAATGGTAAGCCGGCCATGGTACAAAAGCCCGCCTCCTGTAATGGGTTCTACAACGCCACTCTCCAGCAGCATTTCTATGTCAAAAATGACATGGGGGGATATGGCATCCACAATGCCTATAATATCAATTCTCTTTCTATATAAGCATTCTTGGGCGATGTTTTCCAAGGTCAAATTATTGGCCGTTGCCCTTTTTACTATATTTCCTCTGGAGGAACGGCCTATATGTACATGCAAGTCTACAAAGTATTGGTTCATAGATAGTCCTTCCTGTTTAAGTAATACAACATGGCAATTAGTGTTTTGCTGTCTTTAATATTGTTAGTATCCATCAATTCTCTAATTTCATTTATGGATAATTCCACCACCTCAAGAAATTCGTCATCGTCGGTTTTGGTTGTCTTTTTAACCAAGTCCCAGGCATAATACAGGTGTATTTTTTCATTTGTGAATCCCGGTGTGCTGTAAAAGTCCATTATATGTTTTATCCTGTTACAGCGATACCCGGTTTCCTCTTCCAATTCCCTGATTGCGCAAATTTTCGGGTCCTCACCCGACTCCAGTTTCCCGGCGGGGATTTCAAGCAATACTTGTTCAATTGCCTTCCTAAATTGTTTAACAAAAATCAGTTTATTGTTTTGATTAACGGCGATGACTGCCACTGCCCCTGGGTGAACCACAATCTCCCTGGTAGATGTACTTCCGTCGGGGAGACGTACATCTTCAACCTTTAGGTCTATTATTTTACCCTGGAATATAAGCCTGCTGCACAGCGTTTTTTCTTTAAGATCCATAAACATGTCCCTTTCCTATAAGACTATATAATAATTTAATTCTATCATAAAATGCTTAAAATCTTAACAAGGTGGTTTAAAGTGGGGGAGGCCTTTTTCCAATACCTGTATGGCATATTTTGCGGCACTGCCAATGGCGACGAAAAATTCTTTATCCTCATGTATGCCCCGTCCCATGGTGGTAGTATTAACGTCATATAATTTCATTGCCTTTTCAATATACTTTCCACTGCAAACAAACAGTTTGTGTCCTTTTTTAATTGTGGCGGGCACAATGGTTTTAAGCAGCAGCCCAAACTTTTTTCTGTTGTTTATGATAGGCAGAGGAATAATGCATGGTGAATATACAATATCACGAAGCAATGTCACGGAGTGGTGACTTATTCCATAATGTCGTCTTCTGGCGTCACAAAAGGATATTCTGGGTATGTATATGGGGATACCCTTTAAGGAGTTTGTTGCGTTTATTACTTCGGCAAGGCTTATGCCGCTGAATCCATATTTAGTAGAAGTGCCTATAATCCCCGGACCTAGGGTAACTATGGATATATCTGCCTTTGCCACGTGCTTTGCCGCCAAGAGAGCATTATAAACGGATACTGTTTCCAAATCTCCACCCAAAGCATTGCCTGGGGTTATGGTTTTTTCCAGCAGGCCCTTTTCTTTTAGACGGTCGACGGAATAACTGTAGTTAATGGGTAGGCATGCCCCTTCTACCATGATATAGGCGATTTTTATTTTGTTGCCCAGAAGGTGTTTCAGGGCACAACAGGCAGGCGGCAGCATGCTGTGGAGCTCGCCAATCAAAACCGGCATCCCGCCTATAGAGGTTTTTTCGTTAAACACTTTATGGTATCTGCTGGCCTGTTCTTCCACCGTGATGCATTTATACTGACAGGGGGTATAATTTAGTTTTATGATATGTCCTTTCTTTGTATCCTGTCTATGGCCGTTGTTAACTACAGCCATTACAAAATGCCAACCTCCGGACCCCAGATTCAGGTCTACGGCCGTAGTGTTGATTATTACAATATCCCCTTTTTTTACAGGACCCGAAAAGGATATATAATTTACTGCCCTGCCTTGAGAATTGTTTGTCTCTACCACAAGCTCCTGTACATCAGCATTTCTATTGTATACATCTAACACCCTTGCCTGAGCATAGTTAATCATTTTCTATAATGTTTTCCTTTCCCCGTTTCAAATAATTTATCTGCCGAGATTATCTATGTAAGATAGGATTTTAGATCCTTTGATTATTTTTGTAAATGAATACCTATCCCCTATATAATGGAGAGCTATGAGTAAAATAACGGTTAGTACCTGCTTAATTCCATCGAGGATGAGTATACTTGTCATTCCAAGTATCCCACCCAATATATTAGAACCGGTATCCCCCAGCATTATCCTGCCCTTTATATCCATGGGAAAATACAGTATCACAGGAGACATTATAATCGTTAATAATAGTATACGCCCGGGAGCCATTACAGTGAGGAGGATACTAAAGAAAATAAAGAATTTTACAGCCCTTCCCGGTCTTGTATCAAACATATTGATAAGATTGGTAAATAGTGAAAAGGTCAGCGTTCCGACAATAATGCCCACCAGGCTTTTTTCTGCCGTTATCCAATAGGATATTATTAAGCCCACCAGTATGCCGGTTATTGCCTTTAGTACCCCCGTCGTGAAATTTTTATACAAAAAAAATTGTTTAAGATGGGATATTATCCCCTTATATTGTATTTTACCTACCATGTCATCGATAAAGCCGACAAATCCCATGGAAAAGATCACCAAGAGATAGCATAGCAGCTGTGTGCCATTAATCACTTTTAGATAAAAAATGGCATTAAAAAGCATGATCAGGGGAAATAATATTATCAGGCCGCCACAGTTTAATGCTTTATTTTTGTTGTGGTTATATCCATAGATATTATTATTCCTTAAAAAGGATAACATTTGCCTTTGTGCTAAATAAACTGCTATCAATAAAAAAATAATTAATAATGTCAATTAACTACTTCCTTTCCCATTGCAACTCTTAAAATATCTATCAATTGTCCTGTTCTATGGATAAAACCCTTAAGTGATTTACCTCTATGTTGATGGTCCATTTGAACATCAATTTCCAATAATCTATAGTTATTATTGATTATGTCAATGGTCATGCCTACTTCTACACCAAATCTGTTATACCTTATCCCAATGTCTTCCAAGACCAGTCTTTTAAATGCTCTCTGCCCTGACAATACGCTTTCTACATGTTTTCCCGTATATCTTTTAACTAAAAACTGTGCAAATCTGTTTACCAAACCAAAGCCATCCCTGTTACCGTTGTCCGGGAATCTTGCAATGGCAACGTCTCCTTTATCGTCCAGTATAGGGATTAAAAGTTTTTTGCATTCATGGGCAGTATCTTTTAAATCGGCGTCTACAAATAATACTATATCTCCCCTGCAATAGGAATACCCTACTCTAAGGCTATGGCCTTTACCCTTATTGGTCTTTTTGCCTATTACTCTTACATTTTCCTTAAGCGCCAGTGACAAGGTATTGTCCTTTGAACTATCATCCACTACTATAATCTCGTTGATAAGATCAAGCTTTTTGAGGGCTTTAATGGTTTGCACTATATTAGCTTCTTCATTATAGGCGGGTATAATAGCAGATACTGTTTTGGCGTTATCCATTCATGTACTCACCTCAATCCTTGTCCATTAAAGTATTTGGTAAAAGCTGATCGGAGGCCGTCTTGGTGCCGAAGTGGCCGTATTCTCCACCTAAAACGGCAATTAAGGATAATTTGCCGCTCATGGTATTAATATTGTCGATAGTCGGTACTTTATTTTTTTTATATAATTCCATGCTGGTGCTGGCTACTTCTTCATGTTCCAGGGCAACTGTTTTTATATTAAAAGCCTTTGTTTGCCGTATTATTTCCCTTTGTAGTCGATTGGTATGGACATTACTCTCTATGTTGTCCGAACATGCTATTAATAAATAATGGCTTACATTTTCATTATTGTGCCCTATATCGATTATTCCCTTGTCCGTCAAGTCATCTATCATTTGGTTCTTCTTATTTACAATTAGGTAGTTTAATAAAGAAACTGCCGCATCTTTTACCATATCAACTCCTGCGTCGTTGTTATCCTTGTCTGTAATTTGGTCGGCCAACTGCTCAAATTCGGATATATGCAGGTTTATTTCACGGTTTATACTGCCCCCCGACTCATGTATCATTTTAGTTAAACCTGTGTAATCATAGGTGGTATTCCCCGATAAATAAAATATTGATATCTGTTTATTGACCAATTTATCCTTGGCAACTTCGCTGAACATAACCCTATTGAAGGTTTCAAACATGGAATTTTCCTTGTTGATTTCCTCAATCTTATTAGACAGAATGTCGTTTTTTTCTTTTAATTGCTGAAATTTTTGCTCTATCCTCTTTGTCATCTGTGCCTGCTGTTGCTTAATGATTTTGTCCCCTTCTATGGTAGAACCGATGAATATTCCTATTCCCAGAGACAAAAAAATAGAAACAATGAGTACCAAATAGTATCTTATGCTCATCAATGTCATATCACCTGCTTATATTCCAAACATTATCCTCAAGTGAAGTTGTATAAGTCGGTATAGTTGCTGTAACTGTGGGGATGAAAAAATTATTATGGCAATTGGGAAAAAAGCTGAGCAAACCAGTGCCAAGAGATATCTTGTTTTTAAAGGTGTATTGTAGAGTTTGTTTACGCCTTTGGCATCCACCAGTTTACTGCCCACTTTAAGCCTCACTAGAAAAGTGCTGGCCATTCCCTTTCTTCCTTTTTCCAGAAAATCCATGGGGTTTGAGTGGCTGCCGACGGCCACGATTAAGTCAGCTTTTTTTTCGTAGGCCAGTAACAGGGCTATGTCTTCGCTGGTGCCGGGGAAAGGAAATATGCTGCACTTTAGATTAAGGTTTTTTATCCGGTTTAGCCCCGGTGCCCTTCCATCCTTATATGCATGTACGATTATCTCTTTACATTTTTTCAGGGCTATATCGCTTACGCTGTCCATATCCCCTATGATAATATCGGGTGTATATCCGGCTTCGATCAACGCATCGGCACCTCCGTCAACGCCTATCATCACCGGCTTTACCTCTTCCAAATATGCTTTTATTGCTTTTAGATCTTCCTTATAATTTTTTCCCCGTACAACGACCAGTACATGTTTATTATTAAGTTGGGTTTTTATATCCGGAAGTAAAATTTTGTCCAGTATTATATCTTTTTCTTTATGGGCATATTCCAAAGTATTTTCTATAAATCTGTCCAATTCTTTTTTCAAGTTCCTTTGGGCGATGTTCAGCCTACTGTTGAGTTGTTCTCTGGTCAACATCTTTAGCTTTAATACAAATTCTTTATTACAATATAAATTATTATTTCTAATTTTTACTACGTCGCCTTCCTTTATTTTGGTTAATATATTTTTGTCGGCTTCGTCGAATACCGGTATACCGTTGTCGAGTAGTATTTTAGGTCCCAAATTTGGGTATTTACCGCTTATAGAGGACGCCATATTTATAACTGCCTTCACCTTATTTTCCAATAACATTTTGCCGGCAACTTCGTCTAGGTCTTGATGGTCTATAATGACGATATCACCGGGTTTTAATCTGGATGCCAGTCTTTTGGTTCGGCTGTCGATACACACCCTGCCTTTCAAAAACATATGACCACCCATAATTAGTCTTTAATACTATATTTCTCTTTTAGAAAATATTTATTCCTAAATAGGATGGATATAAAAAAAGGAAATCATTGGCTTTTCCAATGATTTCCTTCTGGAGTTGTTTAGCATATTAGCTGATTTTTGTTTCCAATCTAAGTTTATCAGCAACCATAGCAATAAATTCTCCATTGGTGGGTTTTCCTTTTTTATCGTGCACCGTGTAACCGAAAAGCTTGTTTATTGTGTCTACCCTACCCCTGCTCCATGCTACTTCTATGGCATGGCGTATTGCCCTTTCCACTCGACTGGGTGTGGTATTGAATTTTGTGGCTATGCCCGGATAAAGTTCTTTTGTAATGGCACTTAATAATTCAATGTTATTTACCACCATCAATATTGCTTCCCGTAGGTACTGGTATCCTTTAATGTGGGCGGGCACACCTATTTCGTGGATTATATTGGTTATTTCGCTTTCAATGGATGTAGTACCTTTGGCCTTTGCCACCACGTGTATTCTTCTGGTGGAGTTGGGTTCCCTCTTTGTCATCAATTCCCTAATTCTTTTTACGAAAATTTCCATATCGAAGGGCTTTACAACGTAGTAATCTGCTCCAAGGGCTATGGCCTTTTGGGTTATTTTATCCTGGCCAACTGCAGAAAGAACGATAACCTTAGGATAGTTTTCCAAAGTTAATGAGTTGATTTTTTCCAGTACTCCCAATCCATCGAGATGGGGCATTATAATATCCAGTACTATGACGTCCGGTGATGTATTGGTAATTAGCTCTACCGCTTCAATGCCGTCATTGGCAATACCAACCACCTCGATATTTTCCTGCCTGTTTAAATATTCGTTTAAAATGTCACAAAAGTCCTTGTTGTCATCTGCAATTAATACCTTGATTTTTTTCATCATTTAGTTTCTACCCCCTAGACATAAAATTTACCAGTTGATACATCACTTTACAATTCGACAAATGTTTAAATTTTCCTTCTACATTATCAGAAAAAATAAAAAAAATAAGGTAAAATTCTAAAACGCCTGTCTTACCCGGCAACTTGCTGAAAAATGAGGGTTTATCCCGTAAATAAATTACATAGCTTTCTTTAAGGAAGTATGTTTTTATATGACTTATTTTTCCATTTCATTTAACATCCATTCTATAAAAATACCATAACCCTTTGTTGGATCATTTACAAAAACATGGGTTACCACGCCCACCAACTTATTATTTTGAATAATAGGACTTCCGCTCATACCCTGAACAATACCCCCGGTTTTTGATAGCAGTTCCTTATCCGTTATTTTTATTATCATACTTTTCATATCGGGTTTTAATTGATTATTTATTTTTATAATCTCTATATCGTATTCCCTTATACCCCTATCATCTACAGTGCACAAAATAGTAGCCGGGCCTTCCTTTACTTGATGTTGTAAACAAATTTCTATGGGCTTTTTATATATAGGATTTGTTATGGTTTTATATATCTCTCCGTAAATACCGTATACGGTATTTTTTTTGATATTTCCGATTATATTTTCCTTTTCCAAAAACATTGCCCTAATTTCGCCGGGTTTGCCCTTTTCACCCTGTCGTATGTCAATGATTTTAGATTCCATTATTTCCCCGTTGCCCACCCTCAATAACGATCTGGTATCAATATCTGTTATAGCATGTCCCAATGCACCATACATTTTATTCTTGGGCAGATAAAAGGATAGGGTCCCGACGCCGGCGGTACTGTCCCTAACCCATATCCCCAGTTTTTTCCTATCATCTTGATGATCCTTGACTGCCTTGATAGAAATGTTTATTAGTTTATCATTTCTTCTTACCGTCAGTTGCAAAGGTGAATATTGGCTATCGTTGATCAACATGGACAAATGTTCAGCGTTTTTTATGTTAACATCATTAACCTTTTCTATAATATCACCGGGTATCAGACCGGCTTCTTGGGCCGGGCTGTAAATATTGCCATCACTGCTTTTTATGTCTGAGATACCTACCACCAACGCTCCCTTAGTATAAAGGGCAACACCTATAGCGTGACCGCCGGGTATTACATCTATTTTTGGCACCACTCTAACCAGCATGTTTTTAATTGGCAGTAAACCAAAAAGTTTAAACTGTAAATTGACATTACCTCTGGTCAAGGATTGTAAAAAAAAGGGTTGTCTAAAATCATGCTGGATTTTGCTTAAGCTATTGCCGTTAAGCTTTATAACGCCAATCCTGTCGGTTTCAATCTCAAAAGTAAAAGGTACTTTCAAGTCAAGAAACTGTTGTTCACCCTCAAATATCTTCAGTTCAGAGGGAATTGCTAATAACCGCTGGGTAAAAGGGTTGTAATTTAAAAAAATAATTATGATAGACAGTATAATTCCAATTGTTTTTTTAGTTCTGTGCAAATTACCACGCTCCTATAAACTCCTATAACGGTTTTATATGGCACCGAAAGCTAGCGATATTTTAGTCTAGTACTTAAGTTAACCCTATTAAATTTTAATTATTCCCATACTTTTTTGAAATTCTGGAAAAAACAGCGGCTCAGCCATTTGCTGAGCCGCTGCATCTATCAATCATTTGTCTGGCATGGTCCATGGTAAGTTCTGTTACCTTGGTTCCGGATATCATTTTGGCTATTTCCTTTATTCTTTCATGATAATCTAAGAGTTTAACCTGTGTTATCGTTCTGTTGTCTATTACTTTTTTTTCTATAACAAAGTGGTGGTTTGCCAAGCATGCAATTTGCGGCAGATGGGTTACGCATATAACCTGACGGAACTTAGAGATAGAACTTAGTTTTTGCCCAACAATTTCAGCGGTCGCGCCGCTGATTCCCGTGTCAATTTCGTCAAAAATCAAGGTGGGGATATTGTCCGAAGAAGCAAAGATGTTCTTTATGGCCAGCATTACCCTGGATAATTCACCGCCGGATATTATTTTAGCAAGAGGTTTTGGCGGATGGCCGGGGTTAGGTGCCAGTAAAAATTCCACGTTGTCAAAACCATTGGCTGTAATTTTTGTCTCCTCATTGTGGGCCGGCTGCTCGTTAAAACTTATTATAAATTTGGCCTTAGCCATGCCCAGCTGGCGGAGCTCTTCATTGATTCTTTTTTCCAGTTGTTTTGCCCTTTCTTTTCTTATACCGGATAATTTCTTGCACAGTGATAATAATTCTTGTTGTACAAGTCTTCTGTCCTGCTCGTATTTTTCCATTGATTCTTTGCTTTCCGTTAATGCCTTCAACTGTTTCTCCAAGGACTTGGCAAAATCCAATATATCTTCTATTTCACGGCCGTATTTTCGCTTCAGTTTATTAATGGTATCAAGTCTCATATCTATTTCTTCCAAGTCTCGGGGTGAAAAATCTATATTCTCCTTAAACTGCCTGATATTTAGCGCAATATCTTCCAGGAAATAAAAAATATTTTCTATGTCTTCATGCAGCTTTTCAAGTTGTGGGTTATAACTGGTAATTTCTGAGATATTATTTTTTATATTGCCTAGGATATCTATAACAGAAGTAGTATATCCATCACCGGAATATATTCCAACGTAAGCATCTTCTAAGACATTTTTGATTTTTTCAAGATTGGACAATAGATTTTTCTTGGCTAATAACTGCTTGTCTTCACCAATCGTTAAATGCGCATCGTATATTTCTTTGAGCTGATAATTTATTAAATCGATATTTCGTTCTCTGTTACTTTCGTCCTTCTTTATTCTGTTAAGATTTAACAGTATATCCTTCCATTTTTTATATAGAGCTTCCAACTTTATTTTAATACTGTTTATTTTCAGTCCGCCAAACAAGTCTATCAGCGATAAATTGTTGCTTTCATCCAACAAGGTATGATGGTGGTGCTGACCATGGATATCTATAAGATAGCCGCTGATTTCTTTCAAGGCCGAAAGGGTTACTGCCCTACCGTTGATCCTACAGGTATTTTTGCCCGACTGGGTTATCTCCCTTGAAAAGATCAGGGTGTTGTCCTGTTCAAAGGAAATACCGTACCGGTCCAAGAGTTTACCTACGGGGCAATCACCGGGCACGTCAAATATGGCTTCCACATAAGCGAACTTCTTATCGGTGGTGATCAAATCCCTGTTTGCCCTCTCTCCCAGGATAAGGTTTATAGCGTCGATAATAATAGACTTTCCTGCGCCGGTTTCGCCGGTAAGTATATTCAAGCCGCTGCCCAGTTCCATATTTAAATTATCAATAAGGGCAATATTTGAAATACTTAATTGCCTAAGCAATTTGATACCCCCTAATTAACCCATGAGTTTCTTAAAATTATCTATTACGGCCTCTACACTTTCGTTATCCTGAACGACCACCAATATGGTGTCGTCCCCTGCTATTGTTCCTATTATTTCCTTACATTTCAATGTGTCAATGGCCGCTGCCCCGGTTTGGGCGGCACCCTCTATGGTCTTTATAACTATCAAGTTATTGGCGTGGTTAATGTTCAGGATGGATTGGGCAAATACGTTTTTTAATTTTTGGGGTATTTGCATATCGTTGCTGTTTAAAGTTGTATATTTGTACACTCCGTTTTTGGAAAGCACCTTGATTAGCCTTAGTTCTTTTATATCCCTCGAAATAGTGGCTTGTGTGGTGTTTATATTTGCTTTTCTCAAATGTTCCGCAAGCTCTTCTTGGGTTTCGATCTCATATTTTTCGATTATCTCCAGTATTTTGGCGTGTCTTGCTAGTTTCATAAGCACCTCCTGGTATTATTCTTTAAATTTTTCTTTGGTTCTTTCGCTAAGTTTATTTCTGAGTAATGAATAAAAGCTCCGCTTGGATAGTTTGACCAAATTTGTATACACAGGGGATTTTTTTATTATGACGACATCGCCGTAATTTAACTGAACGCCCTGCTGACCGTCTATAGTTACTATTATATCATTAAAATTGTCCAGCACCTCTATTTTTACGTTTTCCGAGGGAGAGATTAATATTGGTCGCGCATTCAGGGTATGGGGACAGATGGGCGTTATTAACAGGCATTCCATGGTAGGACTGATAACCGGACCGCCTGCTGACAGTGAATAGGCGGTGGATCCCGTGGGACTGGATACAATTATTCCGTCGGCCGGGAATATATCAACCAAATTGTTTTCAATATAGGTTTTAAGGTGTATTATCCTGGAAAAAGAGCCCTTGGTGATGCCGATATCATTTAATGCATAATAATTTTCCATTTCTATATTGTTCCTTATAACAATTGCCTGAAGCATCATTCTCTTTTCCAAGGTGTAGTTGTTGCTTATAAGTTTGTCTACAGCACTTTCTACTTCTTTTACTTCTACCTCGGTAAGAAACCCCAAGTGTCCTAAATTTATTCCCAATAGCGGTGTTTCATGGGGAACTACCTGCCTTGCTACATTAAGCAGCGTTCCGTCTCCGCCCAGAACAATAATTATGTCAGAGTCTTTATAAATTGTAGACGTATTTGGCGCATCCACCTTTAGATTGCGGAAGTGGGCATTCTTTATACTTTGGGGTATTAGCACATCGATACCCCTTGATTGTAAACAGTTTATTAATTGCTCTGTTAGTAACAGATCATTATCCTTTTCCAAATTTGGAATTATACCGATAACCATCTATATTCCCACTCCACTTGAAATACTGAAAAATCTGTTTTCCTTTTAGCTTGTTTTAACAAAAACCGGTTAGCACATCACAGTAGGACACTATGGGATTCATCTACTACTCTTTCTATTTTATCATATTTGACCATTACCGGATTATCTTTTCCATTGGATAACATCAAAAGAAATTCTATGTTTCCCTTAGGCCCCGTAATTGGTGAAAAAGTTAAGTCCTGGGCCGGCAATTCAATGTCGGTGCAGTAGTCAACCAAGGTTATCAAAATATCTTTATGGACATTCTTATCCCTGACCACGCCTTTTTTGCCTACCTTATCTCTACCGGCTTCAAATTGGGGCTTGACCAAGCAAATTATCTTTCCGTCACTGTAAAGAAAGTTTTTTACCACCGGCAGTACCAATTTCAATGAAATAAATGATACATCGATGGTACAAAGGTGTATAACGTCAGGAATTTGTTCTCTTTTCAAATAACGTATGTTTGTTCTCTCCATAACTATTACCTTTGGATGGTTTCTAAGATTCCACGCCAGCTGGCCATAGCCAACATCTATGGCGTATACCTTATGGGCACCGTTTCTTAAAAGACAGTCGGTGAACCCTCCCGTTGATGCGCCAACGTCCATGCACAAAAGCCCCCTAACTGATATGTTGAATGTTTTTAGGGCTTTTTCAAGTTTTAGACCGCCCCTGCTAACGTATTCAAAGGCTTCTTCCTTTATTTCGATTATATCTTCCGGTTTAATAAAGGTTCCAGGCTTATCGACAACAACATCATTTACCCTTACCAGTCCGGCCATGATTGCCCTTTGGGCTGAAGTCCTACTATTATACAGTTTTCTATTAACCAGTTCAATATCTAATCTTATATTATTATTTTTTTTCATTTTTTCTTCTCCGGTTTGTTTACAAAGGCGGCAATCTGATCTACCAAGCCTTTTACATCCATATTATATACTTTAAGCAACTCATCAATTTCACCGTGGGGGACAAAACTATCGGGGAAGGCTATATGTTTAACATCTAAGGTCTTGTATCCGTTCTTTGCAAGTTCTTGTATTATAGTGCTGCCCAGGCCGCCAATTGCGGTATTATCCTCTATAATTACGAGCTTGCTAAAGTCCTTAACACATTGCCTAATTTTATCTATGTCCAGGGGCTTTATAAACCTGCAATTAATCAGACAACAATAAATTCCCATACCTTCTAATATTTCACAACTTTTGAGCGCAAAGTCGACCATTTTGCCGGTGGCCATTATACAACAGGTTTTGCCCTGTCTGACGGTATCCCATTTGCCATGTTCTATGGTAATGGTATTATCCTTGTAAATATTGCAAACTGCACCCTTCGGGTATCTAATGGCAACGGGACCGGGATGGTCGACGGCATACCTTAACATGGCGGCCAGCTCGCTACCGTCTGAAGGGCTTAAAATGGTCATGTTGGGAATGTGACTTAAATAACTGATGTCGAAAATTCCGTGGTGGGTTTCGCCGTCCTGACCTACCAACCCACATCTGTCAATGGCAAAGACTACCGGTAGATTTTGAATGCACACATCATGTAATATCTGATCATAGGCCCTTTGGAGAAAAGTGGAGTAAACGGCAAAGACCGGTTTATAACCGTTTGCAGCAAGGCCGGCGGCAAAGGTAACGGCGTGTTGTTCCGCAATGCCCACATCAAAAAATCTTTCAGGATATAATCTGGAAAATTCATACAAACCTGTGCCATGGGGCATTGCCGCCGTAATTGCTATAATCTTTTCATTTTCTTTGGCAAGGCGCAACATGGTATTTCCAAAGACTTGGGAATAGGTGATGCCCCTGCCTTTGTATAATTCTTCACCGGTCTTTATATTAAAGGGTGCTACCGCATGGAATTTTTCAGGATTTAATTCTGCATGTTTATATCCTTTTCCTTTACTTGTAACCACATGTATCAATACGGGACCATTGACTGATCGTGCCCTATCCAGCATGGAAATGAGGGAGAATATATCATGGCCGTTTACAGGCCCGATATATTTAAATCCCAATTCTTCAAATATAATGCCGGGAACAAAAAGATATTTTATAGTATTTTTTAAACGTTTAACAGCATGATAAATCCCCTTGCCAATAAAGGGAATTTTATTTAATAAAGGTTCAATATCCCTTTTTAGTTTGTGGTATTTAGGATCCGATCTAATCTTGGATAAATAGGTGGACAAACTCCCAACGTTATTGGCAATGGACATTTGGTTATCGTTAAGGATTACTATGAGATTTGTAGGGCTATGGCCGGCGTCGTTTAAGCCTTCCAAGGCCATTCCCCCCGTTAAGGCTCCATCGCCTATAACGGCCAATACCGAATAATCTTCGCCCATTAAATCTCGCGCTCGGGCAAAGCCCAAAGCAGCTGATATTGAAGTACTGCTGTGACCGGTATTAAAAAAATCATGGCTACTCTCAGATATCTTGGGAAAACCGCTTAAACCCTTATATTTTCTAATTGAGGGGAATAAATCCTTTCTGTAGGTTAGAATCTTATGAACATAGGTTTGGTGACCCACATCCCAAATAATTTTATCCCTGGGGGTATCGAAGACATAATGAAGGGCCAGTGTTAATTCTACCACACCTAAATTTGACGCCAAATGGCCTCCATTTTGCGAGATCACTTCGATGAGGAGCTGCCTGATTTCGTCGGCTAACTGGTTTAGTTCGTCTATGGTTTTATTTTTTATGTCTGCTGGTGATGTTATGGTGTCTATATACATGTTTGTCACTTCCTCTTAAGCTTCCCTCTAAAGACATTGCCCAATAAATATATTATATATCCTACTTTATGCACAATTGCCGTTTTATTATTCATTGCAAAGGATTTGCTAAAGGCTTTGCCTCCTACCGTTGCAGAAGCAATTATACTGCTTATTAGTATGCCTATCAGGGCGCTATCTATAGATAAGTTATCGGTTATAATTCTGATACTTATTACTGCTCCGGCTGCACCGCTGATGATACCGCAAATATCACCCACTACGTCATTGCATATGCTTGATACCAGATGTGCATTCTTTATAAGTGCCAAGGATTGTTTTGCCCCCGGAATCTTTCTGGAGGCCATCGATAGGAAGGGTATTTCACTGCTTGCCGTAACGGCGACACCGATGATGTCAAATACTATACCAATGGTAATAATAAAAAATAAAATAAGCAAGGCGGATAATATATTACTTTGTTTCAATGTGGTTTCTGAAAATAAGCTTAATAAAACACTTATTAAAAAAGTGAGTATTGTTATCTTCAATGCCCACTTGGTCCTTTGCAGCCTTTTGGCTGCATTATTTTTTTCACGCCTTTTCAAAACCGGCACTCCCTAAATAAAAGTATAATCGGTGGTAGCATATCAGGTAAACTTTGCGGCTTAAGGTCTAGTAGGTTTTCCCAGGCGAATACTAACCCGTCGCCGGATTAGCAGTTCCCTTTTAAATTCGCCTTTGTTGTGTCGCCAACAACAAGACTAGATTACCACTTAGTCCACACTTTAATCCCTGATATACTTGGGATGCAGTCTAGGAGCTTTCCTCGACAGCCTTATCAATTTCTAGCCTCTTTTGCAGAATGGGTTTCAAGCGGCAATAACTGTTAAACCATTGGCCTTCTGGTACTAACAGTTTGGTCCGTTATCCGCCCACCCCACTCAAGGCAGGCTACACTGTACACAGCTTGTTATCGCCGCGATACAGGTTTAATCCTAAGAAGTAGCGGGTAAACCACCACCTGCTTAGGTCTCCGCGGAAGCTGGGTCAACGCCCACATGCCATTGTGGATCGCCCTTCTTCCTTAACTCCCAGCACCAGCCCCCGACTGGGCGTCAGCGGCCAGCACCAGAAACTTCATCGTTGTGCCCTTTGACGGATTTTTAGGCCCGCCTTCGAAATTGACAGTGCTGACTAGAATACTGCACCACCGATTTTATATGCTGGACTATCGATTGATATTATAGCATAGCAATTTTTTTATTACAATAACACTAAATAAACAAGTAAGATATTAATATGCCCAATAAAGCACCTGCAAAGACTTCAATGGGTGTATGGCCGATTAATTCTTTCAGCCTCTCATGTTTTATCTCTTTATGTCGATGAAGCTCGCTTATAATCTTATTAAGTATCATTGCCTGTTTGCCGGTCGCTCTCCTTACGCCTGCAGCATCATACATAACGATTAAGGTGAAGATGGCTGAAATAGCAAAGTAAGTTGAATCCCATCCGTGGGTTATTCCCACAGAGGTAGCAAGGGAAACAACAAAGGCAGAATGGGAACTGGGCATCCCACCGGAACCTATAAGCCTGGTAAAATCCACTTTTTTTTCTTTTAACAGGGTTAGTATAACTTTGAGCGCTTGTGCAATAAACCATGCCAGTACAGAAACCATTAGTATACGGTTATTAAAAAGTCCCTTTAATTCCCCCAACGAGTAGTTCCTCCTTAAAATTCCCTTTTACAAAGATATTCTGTTAGGGCTACTAAGACATTTGCTGTATCACCGAAATATTTCAACTGATCAATTGATTTTTCGGTAAGTTGGACAGCCTTGTCCCTAGCTGCCTGCAAGCCGAATAATGACGGATAGGTTAGTTTTTTTGTTTTGGCGTCTTTGCCCACGGTCTTGCCAAGTTTTTCAGTATCACCTACCACATCCAATATATCATCTATTATCTGAAAAGCTAAACCCAGATATTCAGCATACTTGTCTAAAACAGACAATGATTTTTCGTCACAACCTCCAAGTATTGCCCCTGCTCTGACCGAAGCCTTAATTAAGGTACCGGTTTTATGGGTATGGATATATTTTAATGTATCCGAGTCGCCTTCCTTGTTTTCTGACAGTATATCAACGATTTGGCCCCCAATGATGCCCGAGGCGCCCGATGCCCTTGCTATCTCATGCTGGGCCGCTAGATGTTTTTTTAGACTGTCGCTGTATTTTAAGGACGCATTTACCATTATTTCATAGGCCGTATTAAGCAAGGCATCGCCTGTAAGTATGGCAACTGCTTCCCCAAACACCTTATGATTTGTGGGTTTTCCCCTTCTGAAATCATCGTTGTCCATGGACGGAAGATCGTCGTGGATTAGGGAATAGGTATGAATGAATTCCAGAGCAGCTGCATAGTAATAAGCCGGTTGGCGATTATCATCAAACATATCAAAAGTCCATAAAAGCAGGATGGGCCTTAGACGTTTACCTCCGGCAAATAGGCTGTATTCCATGGAGTTATAAAGTATGTGGGGATATGTAATATACTGCTTTAATATATCCTTTAAAAATGAGTTCACCCTTTTGGCTTCTTCCTTTAATAAATTCTCTATGTCCATTTATTGCCTCCTAGTCTATGTCAAAGGTTGTTTTTTTTTCGTTATGGGTGTTTCGCTCAAGGATCATGGTTATCTTACCTTCGGCTTCATCCAATTTTTCCGAACAGTAACGGGTTAAGCGAACGCCCCGTTCAAACAATCGGATGGATTCCTCCAATGATATATCTTCCATCTCCATTTTTTCCACTATTTCTTCCAAGGCTTCAATGGCTTTTTCAAAGGTGAGATCATGGTCGGTCAATTCTTTATCCTTCATTATTCTTCTCCTCCTTGGCCAGTACCTCACATATGGCACGACCGTCTATGTATCTTATGCTGACTTTTTCGTTTATTGCCAGCTGCGCTACGGATTTTACCAAAGAATTATTGCTGTCATAGGTTAAAACGTAGCCCTTTGCCAGTATTTTTAGGGGATTAGTACCGTCCAACTTGGTCAGTAGCTCTAGATGTTTCATTTTTTTTAGATTTATTATTTGTTTGTATCCTTCAAGCATTCGGTGGTTTAAATGGTCTATCGTCTGACGCTTTTGCTGAATATCCTCCATTGGACGATTTAATGTCCTGGAGGATTTGATCATATTAAACTTGTTTTTTTTATTATCCAAAATTCTTCCGATGGACTTGTTTAATTTGTATCGAAGGTGTTCTATGGCATTTTCAAGGCTGTGCTTTTCCGGTACCGCAAGTTCTGCAGCAGCAGAGGGTGTCGGTGCCCTAAGGTCACTTACAAAATCCGCTATTGTATAATCTGTTTCATGCCCTACGGCAGATATAACGGGTTTATTACATTTAAATATCTCCCTCGCTACCACCTCTTCATTAAAAGCCCATAGCTCTTCTATTGAGCCTCCTCCCCTACCGACGATAACCAAGTCTATATCATCCCTTTTATTTACGTATCTGATAGCATCGGCAATATCATTTGCCGCAGACTGTCCTTGAACCAATACCGGTATTATCATAAGGGAAATATTAGGATATCGCCTCTTGGAAACTTTGATTATATCCCTCACCGCAGCACCTGTGGAGGAAGTTACAATAGCTATCTTCTTTGGTAACTTAGGCAGGGTTTTCTTATGTCGACTGTCGAATAACCCTTCCTTTTCCAACCTGTCCTTTAGCTGTTGATATGCTAAATACAGGGCACCTTTACCTTCGGGTTGTACTTCCTGGACATAAAATTGATATTGTCCGTCTTTTTCGTAAACCGAAATATATCCTTGGGCAATAATTTTTATGCCGTCGGCCGGCATAAACTTTAACACCGATGCCCATTGTCGGAACATTACACACCTAATGGCTGACTGACTGTCCTTTAATGTAAAATATATATGACCCGAAACGTGACACTTAAAGTTGGATATTTCACCTTTTATGTAGATATTATTTAATATACTGTCTGATCTGAAGATATTCTTTATATAAGCATTAACCTCACTTACGGTATACACATTTTCAAACATATATCTATTGCCTTTCCCAAGTTTTACCTAATAATGCAACACCCACTGCATTATCCACCGAAAAGCGGGGTTGAGCGAAATACAATCCAAACCTGTTACTAAGTTTGGTCTTGAGATATTCTTTTATGTATGTATTAGACGCTACTCCACCTACAAATAATATATTATCAAATTTTATCTTACCTTGGTAGCAATTATTTAAAACTTTTACCAGGGATCGGGCAATGCATAGGAAAACCGATAACGCCAAATCCTCTTTTGATACGCCCTGGCATATCAATCTTTGGGACATGGATTCAGGGCCGGAGAAACTCATATGGCAGCCCTGTACCGAAGAAGGCAAAATACTACCCTTTGTTCCTTTACCGGCCAGCCCTTCCAATTCTTTGCCGCAGGGAAAATCCATACCCAGTGCCACCCCTACCCTATCTATAAACTGACCGGCGTTCAGGTCTTGGGTACCACCGACGGTGTTAATAACAAAGCCTTGTCCGGCAGTCCGGGTTACATGGAGTATATCGCTGGTACCGCCTGATATATGGACACATAAAAAGGAATGACATTTAGGGCCCTTCGCAGAATACAGGCCCGCCATTATATGACCTTCCTGGTGACTGGTTTTCACAAGGGGTACATTCAACGCAGTTGACAGTATCTTAGCCGTATTATACCCTGACTTAAAAACCGGCATGAAAGAATCCTTCTTCGGCCGCGGTTTTGTAGAAACGGCAATGTTTTTGATATTTTTTATTATAGGCTTTATATCGTCTATGAGCTGTACAAGATTGTCATTATGCTGGTAATAGGCCTGAGACTGCTGTAGCCCCCTCTCGCCCCGTTTAACCTTTAGCATTATACGTTTATCATGTATTATGTTTTTCTGTGTATCGATGACGGCTATGGAGGTGGTGTAGCAACTGGTATCTATTCCTAATACATAGCTCATTTCTTAATCCCTTTTGCTCATCTTTTTATTTATTTCACCCAGTATTCCGTTTATAAATTTCGGAGAATTTTCGGTACCGTATCTTTTAGCCATTTCAACGGCTTCATTTATGGATACCTTAACGGGTATTTCTTCCATAAAAAGCATTTCGTACAATGCTATCCGAAGGATGGATAAATCGATTTTAGGCAGCCTATTTAGGGCCCATCCCTTGGTATTGGCAACGATGAGATTATCTATCTGATCAACGTTTTTCTTTATTCCGTCAACTACGTTGTTTATATACCTATAGTTTTCTTCGTTAATTTTTTTGCCCTGTAGCAAATTAAACAAATCTTCTTCGGATAAATCATTTTTAAACTGTTGCTGAAAAATAAGTTTCATGGCTGTTTCCCTTGCTTGTCTTCTGTTCATCGAATTCTTCACCCGGCATTATTTTTGTATAGTCGGTAATATCTTGTCCAAAAAATCAAGAAACTTTTCTTTTTTGTCAAACTTGTTTCCAATATAATAACCTATAAAAACGCACAGGGCAATAAAAAGCGACTTAAAAAAACCTATTGATAATACCAAAATAGCGAAGACCAGCCCAAGGATGACGCCTATTACCTTTCCTTTATTATTTGATATGTATTTTTTTATATGGTTTGTCGTATCCCTCATGACACTATCCCCCCCCGACTATTCAACCCGTGATTTACCGATTGAGAAAATATTATCGATAAAAATTCTTACCTCCTTGACGAATATGCCTGAGTATTTTTCAACATATTCTTTGACATTTCTTTGTATGTCCTCAGTAAGTTCAGGTATGATAACATCGGGCATTACTAAAAGTTTTAAAGATATTCTGACTCCGTCTTCGTCAGAAATTATTAAACTCTTCGCGTCTTTTACCCCTTGGTGGGTTTTTACGGATTTTTGTGTAAGGCTGTTAATGGTGTTTAAGGAAACGTTTATCATTCCCAGTTCGCTGTTCTTTAACAGGGTGCTTTTATCCAAAGATCCCCTTTTTTTCATTAGCAATAACCTTAAACTTATCAATATTATCACAATGCTGATAATTATGGAAGTTGTGATAAAGGACACGGAATTGGCGTTAAAAGTCAAAAATTCTGTTACCCTTTCATGGCTTATAAGTCCTGAGGCTAAAGAAATCATAAAACCGGATGCTATTATTGCAATCAGTGCTAGGATAGCCAATAAAAATCTGTCCACCAACTTCATTGTAATTCCTCCTTCGTAAACTTAAATTAACCCTCTGAAAAAACGTCAGAGGGTCTTACCATATTATTTTACTCTTTGCTGATCCCTTACTTCCTTTGTTTCCTTCCCAAAGTTAATTCCTTGGACATGGATGTTTACTTCAACTACCTTTAAGCCCGTCATGGATTCCACGGCTTTTTTCACATTTTCCTGTATGTTCCAGGCTACCTCAGGTATCCTGCAACCGTATTCAACAATAATATATAAGTCAACGGCAGTTTCCTTTTCTCCCACTTCTACCTTGACGCCCTTGGAAAGGTTTTTCATGCCAAGTTTTTCCGCTATTCCTCCTACTATTCCACCGCTCATCGCGGCTACGCCTTCTACTTCTGTTGCGGCGATTCCGGCTATTATTGCAATGACTTCATCTTCAAAGGAAATCTTGCCGCCTTGGTCAATTGCTTTTGTTATTCCTTCACTCAAGGGTTACACCTCCACTTTTTATTTTATTATAACAAATTGTCTTTTGATTTACAATTATATCTAATTGTGTTTGTCTTCCATGATCTTTATATTTTCAAGTTTCTCACCGGTTTCTCTTATCACTATATCTTGTATTTGTGCAACCTGCTCCGGAGTGAGATTATCTTCATCTACTATAACATTGATGGAATTCTCGTGGATAAAAATCAAAGCATCCCTGAAACCCTTTGCCTTTAACAGATTTTCCACCGCCAATTCTTTTTCCATCATCTTTACGATGGCCACCATCTCCCTTTGGGCTTCGTTTCTAATCTCCTGTACAGTATCTTTATTATCGATTACTTCCTTCAAATACTCAATCTGCTCACTTCTTACCTTATCCCTTTCAAGCCGGTAATCGATAAAAAAACTTGATGTAGTTTGTTGTTGTGATATCACTTCTCTTTCATCAGCTTCTTCCGTTTTTTTATCTTCAACGATAACATCGTCTAAAGCATCCGGTTCTTCAGCTGCTTCAGAAGAAAAATCAATATCTTCTCCTCCTTGTTTCACGGTTTGGACACTTCTGTTATAACTGTAATTAAGGTAACCCGCGATGCCAATCATAAGCACCAAGGCAACTATTATCATTGTTTTCCTTTTTATAAACATATGGATTTACCCCCTCTTTATATCCATTAATCTTTCATAACATATACCTTTACCCTATTGGCGGGTATTCCTAAAACCGTTTGTACCGCTTCGGACAAATCCCTTTTTATCTCCGGGATGATTGCGCCTTCAGCAACCACAACAACGCCCTTAATGGATGGGTAATTTTTTTTAAGGATAATGGGCTTTGTATTGCCATTTTCTGTGATAGTTACGGTGGTTTCAGATATATTTTCTTCGGTTATCCTCCTTTTCCCACCCTGACCGTCATCTTCGTCTGTTATGGTGTTTGACTTGTTTATATCCGAAGCCGTTATTAGTTCCATATCCGTTTCCAGGGTTACCATGACAGAAACCCTGCCCGCTCCTTTTATGGATGAAAGAATTTTTGTAAGTTGAGTTTCGATATCCTTATGGAGATTGAATTCTAAGCTTTCATCCATCGGTTCATCCCCATTATCCTGTGGTGTTTTTGTCGTATTATCTATCCTTTCCTTTGGTGTAAGGGTAGATAAGAATATAGAAGCAATTACCGCTAGCATGATTATTGCCAAATAGATTTCAATATTTTTTATATTTTTCATTTTCTGTTTTATAAATTTAAAGGATTCAAAAAGATTCAAAGTATCACCCCCTATAGGTTTTCCTGTGTAATTTTTATTTTGTTTCCATCAATTCCGTAAACTTTATACATAGTTTCCAATATTTCTTTTTCGATAGTGGTAGTATAGGCTGTTTCGTCCTTTGCCGGCTTGTTTTTATCCGATGTTATCTCTACTTTTGAAACAGTTTCCACGGCCGCCTTTGGGGAAGATTCATCTATGGTAATCCTTATTTCTTTTATTTCTCCAAAGAATTTATCTTTAGGATCCTCTACCATATCTAAATCTATACCGACCACTTTTACGTCATGATTTCGTTCTATGGTGTGTTGTATATTGTTATGCAGCCGTCTCTTAAATAATTCCACGGCATTTTCCATTTGTTGTTGTTCGTAATTTTTTGCATTAAACTTAATTTCCTCGATATCCAGCCGATGGGTGATTGTATCCAAATGTTCGTCTAAGTCCATGGGCTGCTTGAATATGTCTATTATGGGTGAAATAATAACTACGATGATTATTATGCCCATAATAAATTTTGCGTACTTTTTAATGTTTCCTTTAGGTAGTACCATGTCAATGATGACAGAAAAGCAAACAATTATAACGATATCTATAATCCATGACTTTATGTTTTCCAACATCATATTACCTCATCATAACCGTAATATTGCCCGCTCCTATTATCAGTGAAATTGTGATAAAGAACATAAAGGCTACGGCGGCCAGGGTAATAAAAAGCAGTACAACAACATTGCTTATATCATTCAAGCAGTTGACCAGTCGCTCATCGGAAATGGGCTGTATCAAAGCCGCAACCAGTTTGTAAATAAATACGATGGCCAGTATCTTCATTATGGGAAATAAACAAATAAAGGCTAAAATTATCAATCCGATTAAACCTGTGGCGTTTTTCACCAGTAATGAGCAGCCTATGATAGTATCAATGGATTCTGACAACATACTACCCACCACCGGTATAAAAGTATCTATGGCAAACTTGGCTGTTCTTATGGAAACCCCGTCAAAGGCGGAAGCTGCTATTCCTTGTACTGCCAAGACACCTACAAATATTGTAAAGATAATTCCTAGGATCCATATGCATATATTTTTCATAAGGTTTGCAAGTTTGGATATCTGAATATGGGGTGAAACATTATTTATCAAAAAAAGGATGGCTGTAAAAAATATTAATGGGAAAACCAGGTCCTTTAAAAATGTGCCTACTCCGCTTACCAAAAGCCCCATTATCGGTTGGAACAACGAAGAACTTGCAATACCGCCCATGGAAATAAGCATTGTAATCAGTATGGGGAATATGGCTTGCATAAAAACTACCATGTTGTCTATTGTTGTTTTACTCATGTTCAATATGGACGTAAAACTTTGTACTAATATGACCATTATTACGATATAACAACAATAGTAGGTTATTTCTGAAATACCGCTTTTTGAAAAAGAACTTTGCAAATTTTTAAGCAAACCACATATGATGGCCAGGATTATGATTTTTCCCATTAAATTTAGGTTTATAACCACTTCTTTAAAAAAAAATTTAAACAAGTTTCCCAGTAGGTCCTTTATATTAAAGGAAAAATTGCCTTGGGTAATATTTTTTATCATCTCCTTTGCCGAGCTGCTAAAGGCAGTGCCGTATTGTCTATTTATATCCTGTAAATATTTATTTACTTCGTTTATATCCAGCTGCTCTACTTGTCTTTGTATACCAAAGCTGAATTCATCAAAAATTTTGTCCCTATCATAGGGTTGTTCATGGGCTGCAGCGGTATAATGTCCCGTAGGATGAAATAAAATAAAAAGCATTATTATATAAAAAAATAACCTTTTCATATGTATATCTACTCCATGAGATTTATTATCAAATCCAGTAACGTCAGTACAATGGGAACTGCAAGGACCATTATCAAAATCTTGCCGGCAAATTCGATTTTAGACGCTATCGCGTGCTCACCCGCGTCTTTACACAATTGAACCCCGAACTCTGCAATATATGCAATCCCAATTATTTTAAGAATGGTAGAAAAAAAACCTTGATGCATATTTACCCTATCTACCATTTGTTTTAGCAACTGTATAACCGACGCCAGCTTTCCCACTACCAATAAAAAGATGATCACACCCGCGGCAATGCTAATTTGTATGGAGATTTCAGGCCTGTGGCCTTTAATTATAATAATTAATACTACGGCAATAATGCCAATGGCTACTATCTGAAAGATTTCCATATTTTTACCCTAGTATAATTGAAAAATTGTCTTTACATTTTCAAAGAGGTTGCTAATAAGGTTAATCACCATCATAAGGACTACCACTATACCTGCCAGGGTGGTCATCATTGCCATTTCCTCTCTCCCTGCCCGCATCAGTACTTGGTTTAGGACGGAAACCAATATACCGATTGCTGCTATCTTAAAAATTAAATCTATATTCACTTTGTATATCCTCCTTACTTTTCTTTTGAGTTATAAAATTAGCACGGTAATTGCCATTCCTCCCAGAACTCCAAGGCTTTTATATAGTTTTTCATTTTTTTTTCGTATCTCTTCTGCCTTTACTTCCTGCTTTTTTATTTGTTCCATGATTAACTGAAAATGTCTAACTTGACTTTCCTTATCTGAATTACCCAATCCTAAACCGAAATTGATCAGTATTACTTTGTCCTCCTCCGTTAAAGCGGTAGTGTCCATGCTGTCTTCCACTGCCCTTGTCCACACTTCGTTAATGGTATATCGTTTCTTTTCCATTAAACCCTTGGAGGCCCTGTTAAATATTATGCTGATGTCATCGGATATGGCTTTGCTAACCTTATGGAGTGCTTCAGGTAAGGGAGACGAAAAGTATAATATTTCTGTTTGCAGTATGTTGATACCGCTTTGCAGCGCTCTAAGCTGTGCAGGTCTCATAGCGTATCTGTTTGCAATCGCTATCCCAACCATGGTGGAGGAAATTATAATAACAATTCCTAGGAATAATTTGATTATCATATACCATCACACTCCAATTATTTCTTCATATGTGTCTGAGTTGTTTGACAGTTTATAAATACTGTCTATTGTTCCGGGGACCTGGTTTTTGCCCAGTACTATTATCACTTTGAATATGTTTTTCTTAAGTATTTGCCATACAACGGGTCGCCTTTTTACATCCTCAAAATCATTGCCGTGGACAGAGGTTATAACTGAGATGCCTGAATTCAGTGCTTCTTCCAGGGCATATATGTCTTCTTGCCTGCCGATTTCATCGGTAATAATCACTTCCGGTGACAATGACCTTATCATCATCATCATGCCTAAGGCTTTGGGGCAGCCGTCAAGGACGTCCGTCCTTACACCTACATCGTTTTGGGGTACCCCTTGATAGCAGCCGGCTATTTCCGAACGTTCATCCACGATTCCTACCTTTACCCCCTTCATGTATTTATTGCCGTTGCTAAGTAAGCGCGCCAGATCTCTTAGTATGGTGGTTTTACCCATTTTGGGCGGTGATATTATCAACGTATGGAGTATTCTATTGTTACTTCCCAAGATATGGGGTATTATAGGCTGGGCTGAACCTATGACTTCCCTGCTTATCCTTATATTGAAGGAAGATATATACTTGATTGTTTTGACCTCGTTATTGTTTAGGACTACCTTGCCGGACAATCCTACGCGATATCCGCCCTTTAGGGTAAGATATCCCAACCTAAGCTCTTCTTCTAAAGCGTAAATTGAATATTCCGCCATGAACTGCAGTGTTCTTTCCATATCTTCTTTGGTGACTATGTAGGCTTTTTCGTGGTTATCGGTCACCCTACCATTTGCGTCTATAAAATGATTGCCACTTTGACATACAATCATTAAAGGTTTGTAAACCCTCAATCTAATTTCTTCCAGGGAAAAGATAAGATCTGTATCCATGTTATATAATATGCTTCTGATATTTAGCGGCATGACGTCAAAAACGTCCTTTTTGACCCGTTGACTGAATTTTGCCTTACATACATCGCCATACCGGTAGCTTGTAATATTACCCATAATTAACATGTCCCCCCTCTTCCTTATATAAATATTATGATTTGTCTAAAAATATTATTCTTTTTTAAAAAATTAAAAAAAGAGGAGTTGCTGTATTGCAACTCCTCTTGGCATTTAAAGCCAAAAATTACTTATGGTTTAATTGATTATAACGGTCTTCTTGGTTTTGATCAATATTATTCTTCGTCATCGGTATAAATGGGTTTGTTACAATTGGGACATATTATATCTTCATCATCATAGTCGAAGGTTTCTTGTTCAAATAATACAATTCCCTTGCAGTTGGGACATTCCACTTCTATATAATTTTTCTCTTCATCCTCCTCCTCATAACCATACACCTGGTTTTCCACATCAGCAAGGTTTTCATCAAGAATTTCTACATATTCGTCCAGCTCAGATTGACTGGTATCCAATTCTACTATGGCATCTGCCATTTCGTCCAGTAAATCCACTATATTTAACAAAATTTTGCCTTCATTTGTAGTATCATCGACACCCAGGCCGTCCGCAAGGCCCCTTATATAGGACACTCTTTCCTTAAGGTGTTCCATGGATATATCCTCCTTAGATTTTTAGATGGTCATAAACATATTATTCTTTATATCCTTTCAATATATTCACCCGTTCTTGTATCCACACGGATAATGTCGCCCTTATTTATGAAAAAGGGCACGTGTAGTGTTGCGCCTGTTTCAAGAGTAGCTGGTTTAGAGCCCCCGGCGGCTGTGTCGCCTTTGACGCCCGGCTCGGTTTCCACCACTTCCAGTTCCACAAAATTGGGTGGCTCTACCGAGAAGGCTTCTCCCTTAAAAAACTTTATTATTACATTCATATTTTCCTTTATGTATTTCAAAGCATCTTCAACTTGGTCTTTGTTCAAGGGTATTTGTTCATAAGTTTCCAAGTCCATAAAATAATATAAATTACCGTCGTTATACAGATATTGCATTTCCTTACGTTCTATATGGGCCCTTGGAAACTTTTCGGTGGGGTTAAAAGTCCTCTCCGTTATTCCGCCGGTAACTATGTTTTTAATTTTAGTTCGTACAAAAGCGGCTCCTTTTCCTGGTTTGACGTGCTGGAAGTCTACTATGGTATACACCTGGCCGTCTATTTCTACCGTTAATCCTTTTTTAAAATCTCCTGCTGATATCATATTCCATTACCTCCATAAAAGATTTAGTAATATGGTATGACAAAAATTATTAGCCGTTATATTACCATCAAATGTTTGGGTTGTTTGGTTAGCAATTCAACACCTTCAGTTCTCAATAGGATCATATCCTCAATGCGTATGCCGCCAAAACCCGGGATATATACACCGGGTTCTATGGTAAATATCATGCCCTCCCTTAGGATGTCATCGCTATTAGGGGATAAAACTGGTTTTTCGTGTACCTGTAGTCCCACCCCATGGCCTAATCCATGGCCGAAGAATTTGCCCAGACCGTGTTTTTCGATTATATTACGGGCAACGGCATCTATATCCGATGCTTTTTTGCCCGGTTCTATGGCCTGAATGGCCGCTTGTTGTGCTTCCAATACTATATTGTATATCTCCAACTGTTTGCTGCTGGGCTTGTCCACCACAACCGTCCTGGTCAAATCAGAGCAGTATCCGTTAAAAACAGCGCCAATGTCTATAGTGACAAGATCACCTGTTTGTATCGCCTTGTCGGTATAGGGCGCATGGGGCATAACTCCGTTAAGGCCGGATGCTATTATTGGTTTAAAGGCTATATCATCTCCCCTGTTTTTTTTGATATATGTTTCTATTTCAAAGGCAATATCCCTTTCTGAAGCTCCGGGTTTAATCAAGTCAATTCCGTGGTTAAACGCCCTTTGGGTAATCTTTGATGCCATCTCAATACTTTTAACTTCTTGATCATTCTTTATGCTCCTGAGCTGACTTATACTATCACTTATGGATATTAACTGGGTTGTGGCAAAAGTTTTTGCCATTTTATTATACATATTATATGTAATATGATGGCCTTCAAAACCCAATTTCTTAATGTTGAGTTTTCTAATAAGTTCATAAATTTTGTTAATCATATTGGATGATGTGGCTATTTCGCAGAAAAAGTCAGGCACTTCTTTTTTTACCTGTTCAACGTATCTGGAATCGGTTATTATAAATCTATTGTTTTCATTGAACAACAAAAATCCGCTTGATCCCGTGAATTTACTAAAATATTGTCTGTTTTCCCGGCTACTTATTAATATGCCGTCCACGGGAATTTGTCTACTTATATCCATTAAACCCTTTATTCTGTTGACCATTGGCATTTCTCCTTGATGCAAAATATTGAAGGGCGAGATAATATCCAAAGGGCCCCAGCCCGGCAATCTGGCCGATACATACGGGAGCAATGACGGATTTGTGCCTGAAATCCTCCCTGCCGTATATATTTGACAAATGTACTTCTATTGTATCTATACCAACAGCCTTTATTGCGTCCCTTATAGCGTAGCTATAATGGGTAAGGGCACCGGGATTTATAATTATACCATCGTATTTACCTTTAGCTTTATGTATTGCTTCGATTAACTCCCCTTCGATGTTGGACTGCAAGGTATCAATGGAAATGTTTAGCTGGTTACCCAACTGGAAAAGATTATTATTTATTTGTTCTAGGGTGCTATTACCATATACGGATATTTCCCTGTCCCCCAACAAATTGAGATTGGGTCCGTTAAGTACTAAAACCTTCGTAATGTCCACCACCCTATCATTTAATAGACTTCAATAGTAAATATTATCATAAAAATTTTATATTGAATAGAAAAAATTATTATTTTTTGATTTCAAGATAAATGGTCTTTAACTTAAGGGCATCTTCCGCCATGGTACCCCTTGATTCGCAGATAACTGTTCCACCCACCTCATATTTGTGAAGCACGGCGGCCAAGGGTTCAAAATCCGGTCCGTATTGCGTATGGCCGTAAGTCCAGTGTTTCCTTTCCCCGGCCTGGGTGTACTCTATTCTACTGAAATGGCAGTGCAAGTTCTTTAATGATTGCTCTCCTAATTCATCTCTGATTCTTTTTATAATATCTTCAAAATCATCTGCCGTATTAAGGGCGCCCCTGCCCAGGGCATGGATATGTCCGAAATCCACTGTGGGTATTACCTTGTCATCTTCACGGCACAGTTCCAAAATCTCGTCCAAAGTACCCAGTTGGTTTTTCTTACCCATGGTTTCAGGACAAAGATAGATATTGTCAAACCCCTTGTTGTTTTTTTCCTGGATTATTTCCCTAAATACCGATTTAGCCCTGGAAAAAGCCTGTTCCCTGGGCTGGTCACCCCGGGAACCGGGGTGAAATACAATCTTGCTCGCACCCATCCATTTGGCAGCCTCTAATGTGGACATTAAATACCACTTTGTTTTTTTTATTTTGTTATCATCGGGCGACGCAAGGTTTATATAATAGGGGGCATGGAGGCTGAGGGATATATTATGCTCCTCGCATTGATCCCTAATTTTTTCTGCGGTGGCCTGGGTAATGTTAACCCCCCTGCTAAAGGAATATTCATAGGCGTCTAACCCCATATTTCTTAACCATTTTGGCATCTCAACACTTGATTTATATCCTTGTTCATAAAAACTGTCGGAATTTCCCGCAGGTCCAAATAATATGCTCATATCTTAATCCTTTCTATAGCCTTTATTATTTCATCGGTTAAATCATTCACAGTTTTGTTATTTGTTTTTATATATATATCGGCACATTTATAAAATTTCTCCCGTTCCTTAAGTAGCCTTAAGAGCCGTTCCTCTAAATTTTCTCCTGCCAGTAAGGGTCTGTTATCGGTATCCTTCAACCGATTTAATAAATATTGGTATCCGGCCTCCAAACATACTATTATACTCCTCTGCCTTAAAATCTTGATGTTTTCTATATTCAGAACAACACCGCCGCCGGTTGAAATAACACACCTTCTATACCGGGAGATGTCCTTTATTAAATTGTGCTCTAAGCGTCTAAAGTATTTTTCTCCGTATTTTTGAAAAATATCCTTTATGGTTAGTCCGGTTTCTTCTTCTATCTTTTCATCGGTGTCAATAAAAGTAAAACCTAGCTTTTTTGCCAACTCTTTACCCACCGTTGTTTTACCGGTACCCATAAACCCGATAAGCGCTATATTTGCATCCATATATTATCCTAAAAAACCTTCCTTTTATTTATCTCTAAAGGGATCGGTTGTAACCATGGTGCCTTTTATGTAGGGATAACCTTCTATTTCCTGACCCCTGTGTAGTCTATAGAAAAACTCAATGCTCATATTAACTATGATATTATAATCTTTTTCATAATGCAAATTGTCGTTTTCGTTATCTTGGTTGGCTGGGATGTTGTTGATGGTAAAGCTTACTATATTATTGCCCTTGGATGATTCTAACAACTTCAATATTCTTTTAAAATTTTGATATGAAGTTTCAAAAGAAATATTAAAAACCGTGCCGTTGTACTGAGTTCCCTCCTCAGAAGATCCAATTACCAAGGAGGTTTTACGAGCAAGGGGTTGTAACGTTTTGTATAGGTATACGACCAGTTCCTGTTCCCCGGCTATTTCGGGTATTTCATCAAAGGAAGATTGTATTTCCTTCTCCAGTTCATCCAGTTGTCTTTTAAGGTCGGGTAGTCGCTTTTCATTGGTTTGAGCCGTATTTAACCGTTCTGACATTATATTTGCGTCAAGGGTCATTGTTTCTATGTCTCCAATCATAGGGCGATAAATGAATAAATAGTAACATGCGAATATTGCCAATGCGACCAGTATGGATAATAGACGTTTTTCCTGTTTGCTGAGTTTCACCTAGCCCTCACCCTCTTCCGAAAATTTACCCCGTTTGGTATTTACAGCCAAAGAACAGTTTATAATAAAAACATTTTTACGGGACGACATATCTTCTATAATGCTCTCAATATTTACATCTTTAAACAGTCCGGTATTTTGTAAGTATGTGGCTAATTGGGCGGCTTCAATATCGGTAGGACATTTGCCTTCGATGGTAAGGAAATGGTTGTTATAAACCATGGATGTTAATATCGTTGAAGGAGGGATGCCCTTTTCAATTTGTGACAGTACGCTGCTCCAACTATATTCGCCTTCTGTAATATGAGACAAACTCTCCTTTTTTTGCCGAAGCTCTGTCAGTTCCCTTGTTATTTGATCAAAATCTTCACCGACTGTTTCATACTGCCCCAGAATCTTTTTTTGATTATTGTAATAATACCTTAATTGGTGCCATTGAACATAGGGTCCATAACCGTGGGCTACGATGATTGCACATATTCCGAGCAAGACCATAAGGGTGAAAAAAGATTTTGCCGATTTTTTTTCTTTTTTTTGAGGAATAAGGTTTATATCATGCATTTTTTATATCCTCCCTTATAGTTGTGCCAATGGCTTTAAAATATAAACCAATGGGTATATCTCGGGGCTCATTTATAAAAAATTTAAAATCAGACAACGTCAAAATTTTGGTTTCAATATCCAGCTGTTGATTTATGTACCGATCCAAACCGTCTATACTACTCCCCCCGCCGGCAATTAATATTTTGGGTACGGCCAATGTATAGTTCCTGCTATCATAATAATGGAATACACTGGCGATTTCCGCTATTATATTATTTATCTCCCCATGGTCTGCTAGGTCGTCCATTGTGCACTTTTTCTTATTGTCCATATCCGGGCTTTTATTATCGAAAAAAGAAAAAGTACCCATGCCCGTTTTTAGAACTTTGTCGATGTAATATGTACCTTCACTGAAAATAATAATATTGGTGGTATTATATCCTATATCCAATAGACATACCACATTATCCTTTGGGTTTATGTCGACATTGGATAACCAGTTGATCATTTTAGAACATACATTGACGGAAATGTCAATATACATAGGTTTAAGCCCCGCTTCCTTGGCGGCCAGTAGGTAGCTTTGTAACAGTTCTTTGGGCGCGGCAACTGCCAACACTCTTTGGGCAGTATAACCATCCTGCTGCCACTGCCCAATTATTTTATAATCCAATTGGAAGTCTTCCAATTTAGATGCCAGAAAGTCCGACATTTCCAATTTTATATTTTCAATGATTTCGTCGTGTTCCAGTACGGGAAATTTGTATTCCCTTGTTATTACCAAAGGATGGGACAGGCATATACTGACTTTTTTCTCCTTAAACCCAAATTCTTTATGGCAATGGGCGATGGATTGGGCCAGTTCCTTGGCATCATACACAGAGGATTGGGTTAGGGCATTGGAAGGTGTTTGGACGGTTGCCCAATTCATTATTCTAAAATTGTTATCTTTGATTGTGTGGACCATTTTGATGGTTTTGGTGCCTACATCCAAACCCAAAAGGGAAAACTTCTTTTTTAGATATCTGTGATTTTTGTGGGTTAATCTTCTCCTTATTTTCATAGCTACCTCCATTTTCACAACTCCGACCATGAAATGGTAGTAAAAAGCTCGTCTATTGGACGGCGGGTATTCCCGGGAGTGTATTGAAAAAAGCTCTCATAACCCGGTTTTTCCAAAGCCCGTCGGACAATGGCTTCGTCATATATAATTTTGTATAGCCCATGTCTGTTGTCGTGGGTTAATATGTCGCCATTTACAAGACAAGCGCCATGTATTTCCGTCATGGAACCTTGAAGCTCCAGATCACCGTCTATACATAATATACCGTATATTTTCCATACGTTTTGATGTATCCATGTCGGTATGGTGTTATCCTTGGGTGTAACGAATACGACAGGGTCAAGGGGACTGCCAAATACCTGATTGTCGCCGCCCTTAAATATCCTGTACTTTCCGCCGGACTGTGTTACGGTAAATTCGTTGAGCTTTAAATAATTGTCAAAGTTAGAATAATTCTTAAAACCGTTAACGTAGTTATATAACTGGTTGCTGTTTAGTTCTCCATCTTCTACGTTATATATACCGATGGCATTTAGCACATGCTCTTTGTCGACTTTGTTGCAAAAGATACGTCCTGAATTTAACAGGTCTACCTTATATCTGCTGGAATGCATGGATTTATCGTTATTAAAATATATATTACCGCTGATTAACATGGCGGCCCTGTCTTTTAGTAGGGGATGGTTATCATCAATTCCTTCTGGCTGTGGAGTATCTTGCCAGTTTATTTCTATTTTAGCTGACATGGTCCTGGATATTTTATCTATCCTTCCCGTTGAATTGATGGTGTAAGTAGCGGTATTTCCATCATATTGTTTATCGGAAATTCTGATACTTATATCCGGCACAAATCCATGATGGTTTTCAAAGATTGGCGAGGGACACGGTATGGACGTTTCCAAAGCCCGGAAAAAACCGGCGGCATCTGAATAGTCGCCTGAAGTGTACAGTTCCTCAAGTTTAAGGCGTATATGTTCTATTTGATGGCGCAGCCCGGCTTCTGCAATATAAAAGGCCGCCATATAATTTTTTTCCGTATTGTTCATAGAAAAATTACTGACGGTCAGGGACATGATGGACATGCCCAAAAGTGAAACCACCAGCAATATTATCATTACAATAACAAAGGCTGATCCCTTGTTATTCCCCAATATTCTCCAATTAAGCATCAACAGTACCTTCCCATCATCATTTTCTTAAAAATACTTCTATGACGGTGGAAAATTCTTGGCCCGTCCGGGCATTTTCCCCGATAATGGTGACGGTAACAAAGCGTCCTTCCTTGTTTACCTTAAAATCCTTGACACCTTCTGCCAAGGGATTGAAGTTGGGATGTCCGGAATTGTAATTATGGTCCACCTGCAACGTGGTGCCCGATAGCTGGAAAAATTCATTGCCTATGGCCAAACGGTCGCCCGAATAGGTACCCTTATAAATCTTTACACTTTCTTCGGAAGCATTTAAAAGTTTTTTATTGATATAGCTGGAGGCAAACCGTATATTTTGCTGTATTTCAATATTTGCCGCATCCCTGTTGAAGGTTCTAAGTCCCATAACGTAAATGGAGTAGCCCACCGTTAGGGTGGTTGCTATCAATGCCGATGCAATAATTATCTCCAGCAACGTCAATCCGGTTTTATCCTTTAAAAACTTTTTCATAGCCTTAATTCTCCAGTTCCAGGATGCTTTGCAACATGGTCGTGGGTTTTGTATCTTCTTTTGTCATGTATACTTCCACCTTGGTCCTTACCATGGAACGGTCACGATAAATAAAATCGCTGCAACGTCGTTCCATTGCCGGGTTAACGATTAGCTTATCCCGGTTGGATAGAGTATCGTATACTATTATATCTATGTTGGCAGTGCCAAAGTCGCTATTAAATACTACAGGGTATTCCTTTTTATATTGGACCATATTTATAAAAACCGTGACATTGCTACCCTGCTTAGATAACGGGCCCGTTAATGACCGGTAATTGTCAGAGGATGTCATGTTGAGGGCATATTCATTGCCGGTTATATCCAGATTTAGATTGATAGGGGAATCCACTTCCGTAATTTGAATATAATTGTTACCGGAAGGTGGTACAACATAAAACTCACATCCTGACCTGTTATCCTTTCCTTGCAGTACAATATGAAAAACATCCGTTGCCTCGGGTAAATAGGGTGTAAGACTGATGGAAACATAATACCCACCTTGTTCCGTCCTTTGGTTTATTCCTTCCTTTATGGCGGATAAGTAATCCATGGACTGCAGTTTTTCCATCCTGCCTTGAGCTATAAAAGTGGCTTCCAATACACGTGCGGATTGCTGGTTATGTCGAGAAGAAAATACAAATACCGACAAAAAAGGCCCGGCAATTAATCCTAAAATACAAATGGATATGACCACTTCCAACAGGGTCATTCCTTTAACCTGTCTTATTTTTGATAGCAAGTTTTTTTTAATCATCGTATTACTACCCTTCCCGTGGCAACCGCCACCCTTATGCTCTTTTTAATCCCGCTTCCCATAATCAGTTCAATGGTTCCGGTTTGGCTGGGGATGCCGGTGGGTGTATAGGTAAGCCTTTTAAGGCTGCTATGGGAACCGCCGGGGATACCGGCAAAATTACAGGTTATTCTTTTTATACGCCGATCCAGGGTTTCCCGCTTTATTGACGATTCAAAAGGGTTGCTGGGTCGGATTTTATAGTACCTTTCTGTTATATCGATTTCAAAATGGAAATCCCTTCCTTGGGTATAGGCCAGCTGCTGGGTCAGTCGAATATCTCCTGCTATTTTTTGTGCTTCTGTTTCCAGAATTGAGCGTTCCAAAGGAACTTGTATACTGGGACGGGCCATAAGCAGCAAAATGCTTATTATACTAACCACTAAAACCAGTTCTATAACGGTAAAACCTTTTTTGTTCATGATTTATCAAAACCTTGCCAAATACCAGTTTATTATTTCTTTGCCGCAAAGGATGGTAATAACGGATGATACGGCGATGAAGGGGCCATAAGGCATACTGTCGCCCGGTTTGCCCCGCCTGGTTATTAAAAGTGTTATGCCAATGATACCTCCCAAGTAAAAGGAGAGTAACATTGCGAGGATGGTAAGCTTCCATCCGAGGAAAACTCCCACTGCTCCCATTAGCTTTATATCGCCGCCGCCCATGCCTTCCTTGCCCATTATCAGAAATGCCAGGACAGCAATGGCCAACAGTGTGCCCCCTCCAATGGCCATACCAAATAACCCGTCCATAAAAGGTCTGCCCATAGACAGGCTATTGAATATTAAACCTGCTGCCAGGCTGAAAAACACAATGCTATTGGGTATAATCCCATGTTTGAGGTCTATGAAGGTAATTACGATTAAACATGAGATTAAAATAATATAATATATACAAAGCCATGAAAGACCAAATTTAAGATAAATCAATAAAAATAGTAAGCCCGATAATAGTTCAACCATCGGATACCGTGGGGAAATGTCCTTTTTGCAGTACCGGCATCTCCCCTTGACTAAAACATAGCTAAGTATGGGTATCAATTCCTTTAATTTCAATGGCTTGCCACATTTAGGACAGTAGGAGCCTGGGGCAATTATGGATTGCCCCAATGGTATTCTGTATATACACACGTTTAAAAAGCTACCGATAATCAGGCCAAATATGAATAATAAAAGCTTCAGCTCAATCTCCTCCGGTTTTTAAGAAGGATTATTTATCCCTGTAAAATTAGTCAGCCCTTGTTCGTAACATCGTCTTATTAACTACCTCCACCACTGCCTTCACCACCGGCCGGTCCAACAACACTGGCATTACCGTTCCCATCAACCACTATTGAAAATCCTTTTTCTTTTATCAATTCGGTATCCGTATCATCAGGAACAGATACCCCGGTTACATCTGTACTATTATTTATTGTCTCAATTAAGTTGCTTATTTCTTCTGCTGTATTGTAACTGGTATCTTTAATGGCATCCTTATCATCCACCATGGCATTGTGCAGATTAACCGCATCAGCAATTATGGTGGCATTGGCCTGGGCTACTGTTTCCTTTGCCTTATCAGTCTGACCTGCTATTCGCGGGACTATCAACATTGCCAAAACTCCAAGTATGGCTATTACCACTATAAGTTCGATTAGTGTGAAACCCCTTTGATTTCTTTTTACTGATTTTTTCACTTTTTTACCCCCTTTGTTGTAAGAAGCCCCAAAAATATGGGTTTTATGTTGTGTAAATAAGGATAACATTTATAAACAGAACCTTTTTTACGTAACCATATTCATCATTTCGAACATGGGCAGGGCGATGGATAATACTATAAATGCAACAATTAACCCTAAAACAACTATTATGGTCGGTTCTAAGAGTGTAGTTAATTTTGTGATTTCGGAGTCTATTCCATCTTCAAAAAAATCTGCCGTTTTTTCCAACATTGCATCCAATGTACCCGAATCCTCGCCAATCATTATCATCTGGGTAACCATGGGCGGAAACAGATTAAGTTGTTCCAGGGCTTGGGTCAATCCCATACCTTGTCTTACCTTTTCCTCGGCCTCCAGGATACCCCTTTGAGCCACCTCGTTATTTGCTACCCTGGAAACCACCTGTAGCGACTGAACCAGTGGTATGCCGGTGCTCAGTAAAACCCCTAGGGTGCGGGTAAACCGTGCGGATAATATTTTCCTTTGCAGCTTACCTATAACGGGTGCATTCAATAAAAATTTATGCCAATGGTACCTACCCCTGTTGGTGGTTACCGCAATACGGAGGATAAGAACAACAAGCATGACACCAACGAGCAATAAAACACCGTTTTCTCTTAGGAAACTGCTTAGGGATAAAAGGATGATGGTGGGAAGGGGAAGTATTAAATCGTTGTTATTAAAAATGGTTGTAAAGGTGGGTACCACATTTGTTAATAAAAAAATGACTACAATAATCGATACTATTATTACTACAATGGGATAAGTCATGGTTCTTGCTATTCTTTGCTTTAATTTGTGCTCCTTTTCAAAATGGATTGCCAGTCTGTCAAGAGAAGCATCTAAGGTCCCACTGATTTCGCCCGCCTCAATCATATGTATCATAATACCCGGTAGTTGTTTGGGGTGAGATGACATTGCCTCGTATAGGGTTTTGCCTTTATGTACATCTTTATTAACCTTTTCCAGTAGAGTCTTTAGGCCGATGCTGGTCGTTTGCCTGCTTAAGATGTCAAGGCATTGTGTTATAGGTACTCCCGCCCTTAATATGGTCGAGAATTGGCGGCAGAACAGGCTTAAATCCCTAAGATTAATCTTTGAAAACAGCCTACTATTTCGTAAGTCATTTTGTTCTTCTATTTGCTTTACTGATACCGGAAACAGGGACTGTTCCCTTATCATCACCATGGCCTGATATTTGCTATCGGCTTCAAATACGCCTTGGGAATATGTTCCGTCAAGGCTTTTTGCTCTATATTCAAATCTAGGTATAATGCCACCTCCTTTTAACTTTAAATATTAATTATTCTGGAAATTGTAGTCAGGATATGTTTGGTTGTTGACTATACTAAACATTGATTTGTCTTTGTATATATTCCATATCCGTTGAATAGTCCAGCACGTGTTGTCGTGATATTATATTGCTCCGGTACAAGTCCAAAAGTGCCTGGTCCATTGTTTTCATACCATACTTTCCGCCGGTTTGAATGACATTTTGTATTTGATAGGTTTTGCCCTCCCGTATAAGATGACGTATTGCAGGTGTTACCACCATGGTCTCCACTGCCGCAATCCGCCTTAAATTATCAATTGTTGGGATAAGTTGTTGGGATATAACCCCTTGCAAAACCATGGATAATTGTATCCGGATTTGTTGTTGTTGACCGGGCGGGAATACATCTATAATTCTGTCGATGGTTTTGGCCGCACCTACGGTGTGAAGGGTGGATAAAACTAAATGCCCGGTTTCGGCAGCTGTCAGTGCAATGGATATGGTTTCAAGGTCCCTCATTTCCCCTATGAGTATAATATCCGGATCTTGTCTTAAAGCCGATCGGAGTGCCTGGGCAAAGTTTACGGTGTCGCTGCCTACTTCCCTTTGGTTTATAATGCTTTTATTGTGGCTATGGAGGTACTCGATAGGTTGTTCCAATGTAATTATATGTTCTTGTCTTTCCTGGTTTATCTTATTAATCATGCTGGCAAGCGTGGTAGACTTGCCGCTACCCGCAGGTCCCGTGACCAGTATTAAGCCCTTTGATTTTTTGGTTAGTTCTCCGACTATGGGCGGTAGACCAAGGCTTTGTATGTCCGGTATGGTGCTGTATACCAAGCGTACCGCCAGGCTGTAGCTACCCCTCTGGCGGTAGGCGTTCATCCGGAAACGATGAAGTCCGGGAATAGATAAAGAAAAATCTACTTGGCCCTGTTGGTATAAAATCTCGTATTGTTTGGTATTTAAAAGCTCCTTTACAAATCCTTTTGTATCCTCTGGCGTTATTTTTGTATTGTTTAAAGGTATAAGCTTTCCGTTTTTTCGCATTGTGGGAGGCGCTCCCACACAGAGGTGCAGGTCTGAAGCCTGATTGTTCACAATTTCCTTAAGAATTTGATAAATATCCATGCCTCTTCTCCTTGTGTATAATTTTAATTATACATATCCTGAGAATATGAGTCAAGTCCAAATTAGTGTGTAAATTCCCTCGGTTGTCCAGCCAGTATAATAAAGAAGATTAATACTATCAACCGGATCAAAGCATTTATGCCGCGAAAGCTGTTGATAATGAGTACATGGCATGT
>DUOD01000019.1 GCA_012838995.1 Clostridiales bacterium | reverse complement strand
CGGTTATTGTAATATTAAACTGAGCCATGGTTCATCCTCCTCGGTTTGGTATTTGGTGGTACTTATATTCTAACCGAGGTATGAGCTTTGGCTCAACTTCTTTTTACACCATTATATAGACTTAATCGATTTTTCCCCAAGGGAATTTTACAATAATTTGAACAGGATCAGACAAACTGATTAGACAACATAGAAACATGTCCATAATATCTTGTTGTAATAATTAATGTTTAAATTAGTAATATTAAGCATATATAAGTATATATAGGATTTTTTAACAATGGAGAAAAACTATCATTTGAAAGGAGAAAAAAATGAGTGGATTAGGAAGATTAAAAGATAAGGTTGCTTTAATAACCGGAGCTGCAAACGGCATTGGCTATGCCATGACAAAAGTTTTTGCTCAAGAAGGAGCAATAGTATTGGCCGTTGATATTAACAAAACGGACTTGGAGAAATTAAACGGTGTCGAAAATGTTGTCCCTGTTCATGCAGATATCACAAAGCTGGAAGATATTGATCGAATAGTAAGCATGGCAGAAAATCAATACGGGAAACTGGATATTTTATGTAATGTTGCAGGGATCAATGATCTTTTGTATCCCATGGAAGATACAACCGATGAAATTTGGGACAATGTTATGAATCTGGACTTAAAAGCTCCTTTTCGGTTAACAAGAAGAGCCGTAAAGGGGATGGTTGAAAGAGGATCAGGCGTTATATTAAATATTGGTTCTTATGCAGGGCTCAGAGGTAATCATGGACCTGCTTACACTGCTGCCAAGCATGGTTTAATCGGATTAACTCAAAGCGTAGCCTTTGGTTTTGCCAACAAAGGTATTCGTTGCAACATAATAAATCCAGGGGCGATTACCACTGACATAGAAATGCATTCCGGTGGAAAGTACCATCCGGTAGGGGGAGAGATGTTGTTTAAGATATTTAAAGCATGTCCCACAAAGTTATATGGAGATCCGGAAGACATAGCCTATACTGCCCTGTTCTTATGCAGTGATGAGGCCAAGCATGTAAACGGCGCATCGGTTTCTGTTGACGGTGGCTTAAGTACCTGTTAAATAATGTATGCAAGCTTGAGTGTTACACCGACTTAGGAATTTCCTTTCCATGAATACTTGTATGAACATCAATATTTACAGGCAGGTAGATTTGCTGATATAAGCTAATCTATCTGCCTTTATCTTATCTGCCTTTCTTAGCCCTCATCATAGATCGGGGAAAGACAGATTTATAATAATTTCAAAGGATAAAATGCCAGAAGCAAAGAATAGGTTCTATGGCATATCAGTAAATTATAAGCTCATAACCTACATCATCGTGGAACGTATGAACTTTCTTATTTCCAAATGTGGGGTCATGGTATACCGGTTGATGAAGGGGCGATCATCGGCCAAATCGAATTAACCTGAGAAAAGTCCTAACATACAAATCAAAATTAAAATTTTTACAAAATTTCTCGTGGTAAATAATTGAAAATAGATATATAATTTAAGTATCAATATGGCATTTTAAGACCGCGTATTGGATAATTTGTTGATTATGGGGGAAATAAGAAAATATATTCTTGAAAAGAGGTATACCCATGAGTTCTCATGTCGACAATACTCGGAATGGAATTGCCGATCCCTCTATGCAGCAGTTTGAGAAATATGAATTGTGTGTAAAATTATTTGATTTAATTCCTTATCCCATTCAAATTTTTTCCCTTGACGGGACGGCAAGGATGATTAACGATGCAGCCCTGGAGATGATAGGCATAAAAAGCAGGGAATGCCATATCGGACGATATAACGTTTTTGAGGATCCCATAGTACATAAGCTGGGCGTTACCGATCAGATCAGACAGGTATTAACAGGCAAAACCGTATATCTTACAGATTTTACAGTATCTTATGAGGATATGATGCGATATTTTGATGTAAGAGAAAGAGATTTAAAAATAATAAACTCAGACATCACATGTTTTCCTTTGGCAAATTCCGATGGCAGGGTAGAATACTTTGCAGCAATTTTCATATTCAAAAACGTATATGCCGGAAAAGAAGAAATTGGACGGGCTAAACAATATATAAAGACCCATTGGAAGGAGCCTTTTGATGCTGACAAAATAGCAAAGGCAGTATACCTTAGCAAATCACATTTCACAAAACTGTTTAAAAGTCATACCGGTGTAACCCCATACGAGTATTACATTAATTATAAAATTAGCAAGTTAAAGGAAATACTGTTGGATACCAACCTATCCATTGCTCAGGTTTTTGCAGCATGCAACATGAACTATAACGGTTATTCCGCAAAGTTGTTCAAGGAAAAGGTGGGTGTTACCCCTTCTGCATACAGGAAAATATCTAAATAATCCAATTTATTAACAATTACTTCAAATTCAAGCCAGGTTATGTTAGGCCTGGCTTTTTTGTTCTATATATTTATGAAGACATTCTGCAAAGCCGAAAGACGCTATTTTGCTATGGTGTAACAGAGAAGCATTTATTATTATGAAAGGATATCAGCAAAGGGCATCTGGCCAATTCTTCCGGGATAAAAATGACATTATTCTTACTAAATTTAAGCATATTCCAACTATCCTTAGGGCAAGCCGGAGAATAGAATAATGGTATCACATAATAAAGGTCATATCTACAACAGTCCCATAACCCGATTCTTTAAAAAAGAGGATGTGAAGTTATGAGAAAAATAATGCTGTTGCTGCCGATTTTGTTGGTGGTCTTGGTTTTTGTATGCACTGCCTGTGGCGGGACATCATCGGATGTACAAACATCTACACCCGGCAGTGACAAAAGTTCGGAATCGGGCGATCCGGAAGAGATAACCGGCGTTCCCGTGCAAACCGGACGGCAGCAAGCCTCATCCAATGGGCCGGATCCGGCAGAACCCCAAAAGAGAAGTACAACCTATGGACCCAGTATCTTTGTCATAGAAGCTTCAGGATCCTGGCAGCATCAAATCGACACAGGTACTTATGCCAACTATGAATGTGAGCTCTACCTGGATAAGATCGAACCTCACAACATGCATGATGATGTGGGCGCTTATACCGGTACGTTTTGGTTAAAGATGACATTGGACACTAAGGAATACTTTTCAGATATTCTCAGGGATGTTCCCTTTGTTGATATCTCAATGGATGCGGAAGCCGAGGGAATTCGAGAAAATTTATCCTTCTACCTGCGCGATGGATACACAAGGGATCCCACCGCAAATTTTGATATCCCTGACGGGCAGGGTGGTTATTTGAAGCCCGACCATAACGCATTAGCCGGTAAAGGAAGCTTTGTGGTCAACCCAACTTATGGGAATGTCAGTGCTCATGCCCAGGATACCCAAAAGGGCATTGTGCTGGATCACCAGCAAAGTGGCGCTTCAGATTTGGATATCAGTTACGTCATACACGTAGCGCCTGACCCAATGCGGGAAGCGACTCAGCGCGATGTGAAAATTCATATCATGCTGTCGGACGGTTCCTCGACTACCCTTGACGGTGTGTGGCGTCGATTGCCCGGTTACCCCGAGGATTTGGAAAAATACTATAATTCCGGCAAGTCTCGTGAAATACTCGAAAAACACCAAAAGTAAATTAGAAAAGGAGGTTTTTGTATGTTTAAAACCAAAAACAGAAAACCCGTGAAGTTTATATTACAACTGACGGCCATGGTTCTGATTATGTTGCTGCTTGCCAGCTGTAGTGGAAATATTCCTTCGATTAAAGAAGAGTCTGATGACGGAAGGAAACCGGGAGTAGAGGCACAGTCGGATGAACAGCAGAATGCGGCTTCGGATACGCCCGGTGCTCCCGCTACTGCAGCGGAATCCTACGGTAATTATATTAAGGCAAAAGGTGAGTTGATCACAATACTTACTGATGCACTGGCAAATAACCCCGGCACTGAGTTGGACTCAATGTCTCTCATCGGTGTAACAATGGTGGATATGGCCCTACTTCCAGCAAGCAGCTTCGGCCTCGGGCATGAGGCGGCTATTACCACGCTTGGGCTCTTGGGTGCAGAGGATGTTGTATATAGTGAAAACGGAAACCAATACAGCGTCAAGTATCGGAACGCTGAAGGCAAACAATTTGAGCTGCAAGGCGTGTACGATAAGGCAGCGGATGCGCTTAAATGTACATCCTTTACAGAGGGTAAAGAGGACTTGATCTCGGAATATCGCAAGACATCTTTCGGATATGTGGGTCAAGTTTATGTTATCGGTGAAGACGGTTCAACATATGTTTACCAGCTGGCGGTAAGCGGAAAGGACGGCGCGGTCGGTATATCCGAAGTATCGGCGAAACCGTCGGCATTAACCGGCAACGAAACAATTGACTTTCCCAAGCAATGTAAGGAGTGGTATGCGATAAAGGGCAATGACTTCACAGGAGTCACCTCCGACGGAAGGGAATTGTCATTTGTGTATACTCCATCTGAGGATGGGGAATAGGTTAAGAAAAAAGTTACGGGTTCTAATAACCGGTCTGGCAACCGGTGCTGTTACTTAAAATGTGGTAGCTGTATGGATTGAGCCGGGTTATATCATGGGGCTGAAGATAGACGGCACGGTAGTTATGGCAGGGTCAGTTGTGGCAAACACCGACCCGGACAAGGTTGACGAAAATATGAGAGCACTGGAGGAAATTGCCTCGTGGTGCGAAATCGGGCCCCCGTTATTAGCGACAAGTTTAAAGTAGTATTTAACACTAATATATTTAAAGAACCCGGAAGCGGAATAGAAAATATTTAGCAAGTTTTAAAACTTTAATAAAACGACCTGCATGGCGGGTCTTTTTTCTATATGTTTTTGGTATGGATAATCTGATGGATGCAGGTTTTAGCGCATCCTAGCAGCCAAAGGACAAATTTTTTACTATTGAAATCCAATAACGGATGTGCATTACGTTAACAAAAAATTATCGATGACAGCATCGCAGCGTCTACGGTTATGGGCAAACTTACCGCTTTCGACAAAATCGCACCTATTTTTAGGCATTGCACAAACTGCCTCCGTGCATAACTTAAGGCCGGAGCATGGTAAAACGCGTATTGCAGCAACCATCTCCATATGCAAACCCCGGACATTATGCCCCATGAGCAAATAAATATGTTTTAGTAAAAGAAAATTCAGTATACAATAAGGGGAAGGGAGTATACAATTTGAGAAGAAAGACCGTTAATCATATACGGCTTAGCACAAATTGTTAGTATATGGTACAATAATAAGCAAAAAGGAGACGGATAGATGCAAAACAAAGAACTTCCTGATTTTTTCAGCAAAAAGGAAAACGAGTTTTGGATGACCGAAGACGAACGGGGGACTATGAAACTTAATTATCGGTTGAAGAATATAATATCGGCCAAGCATTCCCAATATCAACATGTAGCCATAGTGGACAGCTATGACTTTGGTCGATGCCTGGTACTGGACGGGATAATTCAGACCACCGCCCTGGATGGATGTATTTACAACGAAATGATTTCCCACGTACCTTTGGTTACCCATCCCAATCCACAAAATGTCCTGGTAATAGGAGGCGGTGACTGTGGTGCCGCCAACGAGGTTTCCAAATACGACGAGCCTCAAAGCATCGACATGGTAGAGATTGATGCCGTTGTGGTGGAAGAATGCAGGAAGCATCTGCCGGAAGTGGCAGGCCAAGGAGATATGGATAAAAGGGTAAACATACTGTATAAAGACGGCCTTGTCCATGTTAAGGAAAAAACCGACCATTATGACATAGCAATAATAGATTCTTCAGATCCCGTCGGTCCTGCCACAAAACTCTTTGAAAAAGAGTTTTATACAGACGTCAGCCGCTGCCTTAAAGAGGACGGCCTGATGGTTTGCCAAAGCGAGTCGCCGGTGTTTTATAGGGATATAATGTTAAAAACCTTTAACACATTAAAGGAACTGTTCCCCATTGTAAGGCTGTATTTGGCGGTGGTGCCCAGTTACCCCGGCGGTCTTTGGAGTTTTACCCTGGCGTCCAAAAAGTATGACCCTCTAAATGCCGATTTGACAAGGCTTTGTAAGCATACCAAGTACATAAATCAAGGGGTCTTCAAAGGAAGTTTTAACCTTCCCAATTTTATGAGAGAATATATAGAATAGTAACGGGTGATGATTAAATGGAACTGGCCCAGTATTTTACCAAAATAAATGAAAAGGCTGTATGCTGCCATTTATGCCCAAATGAATGTACGATAAAACCCGGTCAAAGCGGTATATGCAGGTATCGTAAGAATCGCGATGGCGTGTTATATGCCGAAAACTACGGCCATGTGGCGGGCTTCGGTATTGATCCCATAGAAAAAAAGCCGCTGTATCATTTCCTGCCCGGAAGCAGCATCCTGTCCGTTGGCACCTTGGGCTGTAATTTCAGGTGTGATTTTTGTCAAAACTGGTCGATCGCCCACGGTCAAAGGGATACAATAAAAATAACACCCCAACAATTGGTGGACAGAACCCTCCGGGAAAACAGTATAGGAATAGCCTATACATATAACGAACCCACCGTATGGTACGAGTACGTGTACCATACAGCCAAGCTTGCCAAGGAAAAAGGATTGAAGAATGTATTGGTTACCAATGGCTATATCAATGAACAGCCCCTGGACCGGCTGCTTGAGTTTATAGACGGGGTGAATATAGATGTTAAGGCATTTAATGATGAATTTTATAAGAATATTTCAAAGGGCAGGCTGGAAGATGTTAAAAGGACGGTGGTCCACTGTGCCCGTAAGGTCCATGTAGAGATTACAACCCTTGTAATACCCGGTCTTAACGACCGGCCGGAAGAAATAAAGGGGATGTCCAAATGGCTTGCCCGCATCAACCCCGCAATCCCGCTCCACCTTACCAGGTATTTCCCTAATTATAAAATGGACATTCCGCCCACACCGCCCCATCGGCTTTATGACCTAAGGGACATTGCCCGAGAAAACCTTGAATATGTATATATCGGAAATCTACTCGGTGTGGACAACAATACATACTGTCCTAAGTGTAGCAATTTACTGATAAAAAGGGAATATATCATAGCTGCCCCGGGAATTTCTAATGGTTTATGCGTAAAATGCGGTTATAATGTATATGGTGTATTTGAATAAAAGAAGCAAATAAACAGTCTAATGAAGGTGGAGCATATGATTATAGGAAGTTGTTTTATAGAACTGTATATTAACGGAGCCGCCTCACTGAAGGATAAAAGGAAGATACTTAAGAGTATAATTGATAAAATCCATAATACCTACAATGTTTCCATAGCCGAGATAGACTACAATGACATGTGGCACAAGGCGAAACTAGGTGTTGCATGTGTTTCCAACCAGACTCGGCAGATACACAGCATATTGAATAATGTCATAAATTTTATTGAAAGGGACGGCAGGGTGGAAATTATTCATTACGGTACAAATTTAGTATAATAAATGGCCCCCTCCTGGAATAATTGTCGCATATTGTGGTTACAATTATTTCAGGAGGTGATAAAATGGCCGAAGAAGTTGAAGTAAGGGAAGAAAATAATGAGTCCGAAAAGAAACAAGGCAGAGGTATAAACTGGCTAGGGATAATTGTAAGGTTTGTCGTGGCAGCCATTGTACTGATGGTTACTTCATTTATTTCCCCGGGGTTTGCATCCATGGGTTTTGGAACTGCCCTCCTTGCCGCCATAGTAATTGCCGCAATCGGATATTTAGTGGAAAGAATTTTTAAAGTTGATGCCTCGCCCTTTGGCAGAGGTATATCAGGCTTTATTATTTCCGCTATTATCATATATGTCAGTCAGTTTTTAGTGCCCGGCATGAGCATAACCATCTTGGGCGCTATAATTGCGGCGTTGGTCATAGGTTTAATAGATATGTTAATTCCCGTAAAAGTAGTATAGTGTTTGTGAAGATAAGCCGGTAATGTCCGGCTTATTTTTTTGTCCGGGATAAAGGGTATATTTTTTTCAGGAAAAATACACCGGCATATTTAGATTATAGCAATTGTGTTAACCGTTTCCCAAAAAGGGTAGAATACTATATAATAATACTATAAAGGAAAAATTAAAGAACTGAAAACAACCAAGGACGATGGAGTGCTATACGTCATAATATAATTTCAAATACATATAATGATTAATGTTACAAAACTGATTTTTGGAGGTGAAAATATGGCCAGAAGGGCAGGCCCTTCAAGGAAAAGCACAAACAGAAAGTTCAGATCCGGGGGAAATAAATTTATGGGCAAAACCATATTTGTAACCGATCATGCAATTGCCAGATATCGGGAAAGGGTGAAACAGGTAAAGAAGAAAAATGCAGTAAAGAATATAATTGAAGGTGTAAAGAGGAGCAGGATGATCGCCCTTACAAAGTGCGGGGGAAGGGAGATTAGGGAAAATAAAGGGATGTTATTTGTTTGTGAACTCCAAGGCAATGTTTTAAGTGTTATTACCGTACTTATCAGCGAAGTTGACCTGAGGTTTGCCTGTTAGGTTGCAATCATTTTTTATTATTATATACAATATTATTTGGGCTGGAATATTAGCCCTTTTACTTTTGCCTATCCTTTTCCTTTGATAAAGGCAGCATTGAGATGTTATAATTAATATAAAGAGGGTTGTAGTTTGTCTATTATTGCAAATTCAAAAGATTTGTTCGGTACAGGTAGGACTTCTTCGGTTTTTGCAGAACATATTATATATGAAAGGGGATGTTTGGATGGATACTTGCGATTATAGGGATAAACGGGGTGACAAGGTAAGGTGTAAAAAAAGCGACAGTTGGGCCCTTGATATAGAAGAGGTCAAGGAAAAGTGGTTTTGTGGCGACTGTGATATACCCGAGAAAATAAATGATAAAAACGCTTGTCCTCACCTTAATGTTAAAAGGGATATGTGTAGGGAAGGCAGCCAAAATATTTGGACTTGCAGTAAAAATCCCGGTGTTTATAAAGAAACCTTTGATGAACTTTATAACCTGTATTGTAGTAGATGCACAAGTGTGTAGATCCTCTTATATTGTGCGAAAATATTGATAAGTTGCATGGGAAGCCTTGAACAAGGCTTTATTTTTTTCTACCCACCAGTTTGGTGGTGAGCATGATAAGCCTGTCACCAAAGGGATAGAGCATTATGGTTGTTATTATGTTGAATAGGGTATGGGCATTGGCTATCTGTCTCGGGACGTTTTGAGGGCTAATGTAGACGGCCAGACCTTTGAATAACGGCAGCAGCAGCATTATCACCAGGGTGCCTATTGTATTGAATAACAGATGCATAACCGCCACCCTCCTGGCGGCTATGCTTGTGCCAATGCTGGAAATAAGTGCTGTTGTACATGTACCGATATTTTGACCGAACAACAAGGGCAGGGCGGCGTCCAAGTCTAACATTCCATGGCATGCCAGGGCCTGGATCATGGCTATGCCGGCAGTGCTGCTCTGGATAAGAGCTGCTGTGCAAAACCCTACTCCAACGGCCAGCAACGGATTTACGCTCATTTCTATCAAGGAATATTGGATAAAGGCATTTCCCTTCAGGGGTGCGGTGGCCTGTTTCATCATTTCCATACCTGTGAATACCATTCCGATACCTGCCAGAATTTCGCCGATCGTTCTGGCTTTTTTTCTTTTGCATGTCAAGCTCATCAAGGAACCCAGGACTAGTATTATGGGTATATATTTGTAGATATCAAAAATAATAAATTGGGCAGTGACGGTGGTACCTATATTTGTACCCATGATTATGCCCAGGGCTTGGTTAAGGTTCATTATATTTCCGTTTACCATACTTACCAGCATAACGGTGACGGCGCTACTGCTTTGCATGGCCGCAGTGACGAAAAAGCCCAGTGTTATGCCCGTTATTCTGTTGGAAGTAAGCCTGGACAATATAGCTTTAAACCTGCTGCCGGCCGCTTTTTCCATATTATTAGACAACACCCGGATGCCGTATAAAAACAAACCCAATCCGGAAAAAAGCAATAATATTATGGCCACTTTCCACTACACCCCCCTTTTATCTATCTAGTATTTATTAACAGCCCGGTCCTTTTAGCACAACAAAATTGATAATTCAATGAATATACTTAAATGCCTTGAATAATATTTAATATACCCGGTGTATGGAAGGTGTGTTGTATGAGGATTATTTATATAAACCGCAGGAAAATGTTACAGCTTTTTATCGTATTTGTGCTGGTGGTTATGTCTATCGCCTACTCCAAGGGATTGGCACCGCATTTTATCAGCGTGTTTACAAATAATGAAAGGGAAATACCCATCTATTCCGTTGAGGTGCCGGATAAAAAAGTGGCCATCAGCTTTGATGCTACCTGGGGCCATCAATATACCAGACAGCTGTTGGACATACTTGACCAAAGAAATATAAAGACTACCTTTTTTTTGGCCGGCCTTTGGGTGGATGAATACCAAGATGACGTAAGGCTCATCCATCAAAGAGGGCATGAGATTGGCAACCATTCCAACACCCATCCCCATATGTCGACGCTGTCCGATTCCCAAATACGGGAGGAGCTCAATATTGCCACCCAAAAGATCAAAGCAATAACCGGTAAAGATGTAATACTGTTCAGACCGCCCTTTGGGGATTATAACAACCGGTTAATCCGGGTGTGCAGGGATGAAGGTTATTATGTAATACAATGGGATGTGGATTCGTTGGATTGGAAGGAATTGGGCGTACAGCCCATGGTGGACCGGGTTAAGAAAAAGGTAAAGGAAGGGTCCATTATTCTATTTCACAACAATGCCAAGTATACACCCCAGGCCCTGCCCATAATTTTGGATTATTTATTGGATGAGGGTTACGAAATAGTGCCCGTATCCCAGTTGATATACAAGGAAAACTTTTATGTAGACCATGAAGGACGACAGCGACCCTTGACATTGGTTGAGTAGCGGTCAATCCGGCAAAAACAATACATAATTACCCTATGTTAAGCAAAATATATTGATAGCGTCTAATTCCAAGGGAGCTGGTCACAATGCGATTAAAAGGTATCGACATTAAGGGTATTACGTCCGAACCCTGGAAAGTTAAACCCGGATATCTTTTTATCCATGTAAGGGAAAATGGATACTATGACGTTGAGCAAATTAACGATGCTATTAGACTGGGAGCATCGTTAATTTTTACAGAAATGGAGAATCCTACCCATCTCCGGCAAGTTGTTAAGGTAAGGGATACATCAAAACTCCTCGGGTTTTTAACCTCCAGGTTTTATAACTTTCCCTCACAGCATCTTAGGTTAATCGGTGTCATCGGCGATAAGGGCAAGACCACCGTGGTGCATATGCTGGAGACCATATTAACCATGGGAGGCATTAAGGTAGGTTTTTGCAGTTCCTTGGTGAATAAGGTCGGTGATTGTTACTGTCCGCCCTTTGATGATGGATCGCTGCCCGAAGGATTGAATAGGGTATTGGCCGACATGGTGATCTCAAAGGTAGATGTAGGTATAATTGAAATTCCAAGCAGCGTCATTGAAGACGAATGGCTAACCCATATTAAATTCGATGTTATCATATGTACCAATCACTACAGCGTGTATTCAAAGGATGTCCATAGAAATTTCATCGGTCAAAGGACAAAAACCGATAATCCGAAAATAGTGATATTAAACGGTGATGACGGTTTTAACACCGGCATCTTTGATATGGTACAAAAACCATATATCATAAGTTACGGTTTAAACCCCAAATCCAGCATCACCGCATCCAGTATAGAACAGGGCAAGGGGGCCCGGTTTATCTATTGCATACAAAGGGGTATCAGGACAATAAATAAAAATTTTATTGAGCCCCAGGAATTTCCCATTGGCCTGATGGTGACGGGACACCATAATATATATAATGCCTTAAGTGCAGTGACGGCCGCTTTAATGTGCGATATACCCATTCCGGTCATACAGCGTTCCCTGTCGGAATTCTTTGGTCTTAAGAGAAGGCAGGAAGTAATATATGATAACGGTTATACGGTAATTGATGACTGTTGCAACACTACCGAAAGCTATGAGATGTTGTTTAAAGTAATACAGGAGATGAACTATAAAAGGTTGCGGCTGGTAATTGAGCTCGATCTTCGCCTGCCCATGGATCAGACATTTAAACTGGTACAATTGATAAATAACTGGTCGGTCATACTTAATATTGTACAGATAACGGTATTGGATGACCGTTTTTTAAATTGTGATTTAATAGATCCCTCAAAAAAACAGAATAAAACCGTAAATATTATTATGGACATGTTAAAACAGAGCGGTGCTGCCCTTAAACGAACCAGGTCCCTGGAAGAAGCCATAGGTATAAACCTCAGCAGGATAAGAAAGGGTGATTTAATGGTTTTAGCGGGCACGCGGTTGATGGAACAAGGGGCCGGTGTCTTTATGGACCTATTGTTTAGAGACAATGAACAAAAGGACCTTGGCAGCCCTACCTCCTTGTCTAAAAAACATGGCATAATTGACCACTTTTCTGAATATCTTTAGTTATATATAACAGATGAATAGGGAGGGGTATATACAATGGTAGATCCGGTCACTGAAAACAACAGGGCTGTGATAATTGGGCAGATATACGATGAGCCTGAATTTAGTCATGAGGTGTACGGGGAGGGGTTTTATAATTTTTTTGTTAAAGTCCCCAGGCTTAGTGAGAACTCGGATTATTTACCTGTTACTGTTTCTGAAAGGTTGTTGGAAGGGATTGATACATCAGTAGGTAACCATGTGTTAATTGAAGGTCAGTTAAGATCTTATAATAAATATATTGACGGAAACAACCGGTTGATTTTAACGGTGTTTGCCCGGGATATCAAACAACACGATCCCAAGGATAAAAGTCAAAATCCCAATCAGATATATATAGACGGATATATATGCAAACCCACCGTTTACCGTACAACACCCTTCAAAAGGGAAATCACCGATATGTTAATAGCCGTAAACAGGCCTTACAATAAATCTGATTACATACCCGCCATATCATGGGGAAGAAATGCCAGATATTGCGACAGGTTAAAAGTCGGGGACCGGGTAAGGCTGTGGGGACGGATTCAAAGCAGGGAGTACCAGAAAAAATTGAGTGAGGATTGCATAGTAACCAAGACGGCCTATGAGAT
>DUOD01000018.1 GCA_012838995.1 Clostridiales bacterium | reverse complement strand
GAGCACATTTCTACCTCTACGATCAGTTCGTCGGCTTTCTCGATCTTGGGGACATCGACTTCTTTAATCTTCAATACTCCTTCGCCCTCAAACACTGCAGCTTTCATTTTGTCCTTCATAATACTAAGCACCTCCGCATAATATTTTAATTATTTTAAAACCCATGCAAACATTTATACTATGGAAGCTTCGTCGGGACTTTTATACAACGTTTATTACCTTTCCAACAGCTTCAAATACTTCTCGTACTTCTCGTCCCACACATCGGTGTCATGGGGCTCGTATTCCTTAATTTCAAAGGAATTCCTGCATATCTTTCTTCCCTCTTGTACGCCCTTAATGTATCCACCGGCCTTGAGTTGGAATATTAGGTTGCCTGCAGATGAAGTTTCTGTAGGTCCGGCAATGGCTGTTATGCCCAGAGCATCGGCTATGTGCTGGCATAATAGCTCATCCCTAATTCCTCCACCAACCAGATGTAGGACTTCAAGTTTCTGGCCGCTAAATTCCTGAAGCATGGTTAGATTATGTCTAAACTTCAGTGCAAGGCTTTCATTGAGACATCGGGTAATTTCACCCATGGTTGAGGGAACTTTCTGGCCCGTTTCTCTGCAATACTCGGCAATTACGCCCGGCATATCAGGCTGAACCTTGCCGAAACGCTCTTCGTCCACATCTATATAGGAATCTGTAGACTGGGCGCTGTTTGCTGCCTGGTTAATTTCCTCCCAGGAAATCTCCCTCTGGGCAGACTTCATCCAGGATGCTCTACACTGCTGCTTGAGCCACATACCCGTTGTATTCTTAAGCAGCATGTTCTTTCCTTCTACTCCGCCCTCGTTTCCAAATCCTGATTCCAGTACCTTGTCATTAATTACCGGAGCAGAAGTTTCTATTCCGCCTATACACCAGGTGCCCAGAATTATGAAGGCCCAAGGTTTATTGTAGTCGGCCACGGGAATGCCTGCTACAGCAGATGCGGTATCGTGGGTGGGAGGTAAGACAACCGGAATAGCTTGGGTGCTCAGCTCATCGCATACGGATTTAGTTAATTTCCCAATAACAACTCCGGGCTCATTAAGGTCTGAGAAAATTTCCCTTGTAAAGCCCAATTTGGATATTATCTTATCTTCCCACTTTCTTTCATTCTGGTTACACATGAGGGTCATTGTAGCATTGGTAAATTCGTTAACTGCCTCTCCAGTCAAGAAATAGTTGAAAATATCGGGTATCATGAGGAGTCTATGGGCGTTTTGATATTCAACGGCATTTTCATATTTCAGTGAAAACAACTGGTAAATACCCATTATCCTATCCAGCGGTCCGCCGGATAGTTGGAATAATTCCTTTTCTGGTATTATTTCATGAAGCTTTTCGGCACGTTCATGTCTCTTCCTGTCCCTATAATTTACAGGATTGCAAATTAGCCTGCCGTTTTTGTCTATTAGCCCGAAATCGCATCCCCAGGTATCGATTGCCAGTGAACGTACATTATCGTATTTCTTGCTGCAAATTTCTATTCCTCTCTTAATTTCCGAGTAAAGGCGTAGTATATCCCAGAATAATTCTCCCGCAGCATAAACCGGGCGGTTGTCAAAACGATGAATTTCTTCGAAGGAAATTTTGTTATCATCAAAATCCCCAACTATTGCCCTGCCGCTACCGGCCCCAAGGTCAAATATTAGAAATTTTTCCATTGATTAACAAACCCCCATTTAATCATAATTATAATGCCTTTACACCTGTTTATTTTATGGCTTGATGATTGCCTTTAAAACGTCCCCGCCTTTAATTGCTTCAAAGGCCTTTTCAATATCCCTTAGGGGATAAATATTTTTTGCATATTTGTCCACCTTCAAACTGCCCGTGGATATCCAGTCCAATACTTTCTTGTTCTGGAGAGGTGTTGATGCATGAACGCCGTACACCGACAGTTCTTTGTAGTGTATAACGTTACTGTCGATATATCCCTTGCCACTGCCGGGGATTCCTCCAAACAGGCTTATCCTTCCCCTTTTAGAAGCGATATTCAGTGCATCTTCCTGGACCTTGCCGACTGAACATGCCGTTATTGCAACATTTACTCCTCTTCCCTCGGTTATGTCCATTATTTCGGTCATAAGATCCTTTTCCGTCGAATTTATAGTAATAATTCCGGGAACAAGTTCCTCGGCCTGCTTTATTCTCTTTTCGGAAACCTCGATTATAATCACCTTGGAAGCCCCGCTCCTAAATGCAAGTTCGGCATGCATGCAGCCAATAAATCCTGATCCGAATACGGCCACGTAATCGCCCTTCTTAATATTCAGAAACTCCTGGGCATTTACCACACAAGCCGTGGGTTCTGCAAGGCTGGCTTCTTCATCGCTGATTAAGCTGCCTAGTTTATTTACATTACCCATCTTAAAGGCTATTTCGGGGATTTCCATATATTCCGCAAAGCCGCCGTCAAATTGAAAGCCTATCGTTTGAAGGTCATCGCACATATTGGGATAACCGCTTTGGCAAGGGTAACATTCCCCGCATCCAATAGCGGGGGCAACGGCAACCCTTTCGCCTTTACTGAATCCGATAACATCCCTGCCTACTTCAACTATCGTTCCTACGGCTTCATGGCCAATGATCCTAGGCGGTGTAATTTTACTGCTACCGTGCATATATGTTCTAAAATCCGTACCGCATATGGAGCAGGCCCCAACCTTTATTACGGCTGTATTATTTTTAGCAGTAGGACGGGGCATATCCTTTAGCGACAATTTTCCTTGCTCGTCATATACATAAGCTAACATATTATATACAACTCCATTACTCGAATTATATTAATTTTTCCCGCTGTTTTGAGTTTAGTCCTCGGGTTTAAACAGTACCTTGTTAAACACTTCGGTTTTATGGTACATCATGTTGAAACACTCTTGGCATTCTTCCAGCCTAAATCTATGTGATATCAGCGGGTTTACTTTCACCTTACCGTTTTTCATAAATTTAAGTGAGCTTTCCCATTCATTGATGGGTAGCGGTGCAATGGAAGAATTCCAAGAACCCTTAATTGTCAGCTCTCCCCTTAAAATCCTGTTTACTGTAGCGTTGGATAAAACAAGGTCGTCATAAGAAATACCACAGTAAACTACTGTACCCATCTTTTTAGTTGCTCGTATAGCTTGATCCTGGGTAATTATACTTCCTGCCAGTTCGATAGATATATCCACACCTTCGCCTGAGGTTAATTCCATTATTGCTTCTACTGCATCCTGTTTCTTGCCGTTAATGCAATAATCTGCACCCAGTCGGTCAGCTAAATCCAATTTATCATCGAAAATATCAACGGCAAATACCTTATCACAGCCTAAAGCCTTTAACCACTGCATGGTGATGAGACCGATGGGTCCCAAACCAAAAACCACGCCGCTTTGGCCGGGCTCTATTTTGGTCTTTCTCACTGCATGGAGCCCTACAGATGTGGGATCAACCATGGATCCGGCCTCATAGTCCACGCCTAAGGGCATTTTCAAAATGTTGTGGGCCTTTACCCTGATGTACTCGGCCATGGCACCGTCAATTCGAGAACCGTAGTACTGATACTCGTCACACAACACAAACTCGCCGATGGCGCAGTACTTACACTTGCCACAGGGTATAAGGGGCATTACAGCTACCCTGTCTCCCACTTCTATGCCATATTCGTCACTGCCTACTTCCGCTACTTCGCCTGCAAATTCATGACCTATGGTAATAGGATATCGATAGGCACCTTTTTCCATAACTCGTGCTATATCAGACCCGCATACTCCGCAGGACTTTACCTTTACTATTACATCATCAGGCTGTTCGATTTTTGGAATATCAACTTCTACACACCTTACGTCGCCAGGGGCAAACAACCTAACTGCTCTCATTTTTTGAGCCACAACAATCCCTCCAAATCTTAATGCTAGTAACCTTTTTTAGATGTTTTTTGTTTGTTTACTATAGCCACTGAAGCGCTGGCTCCGATTCTATTGGCCCCTGCATTTATCATCGCCATAGCAGTCTCGTAATCACGGATACCTCCAGAGGCTTTAACTCCCATGTCCGGCCCTACTACTTCCCTCATTAATTTAATGTCTTCTACCGTTGCGCCGCCGGTGCTAAAGCCTGTAGAAGTCTTTACGAAATCCGCTCCAGCTGCCTTGGCTATTGTACAAGCCTTTACCTTTTCGTCATCGGTTAACAAGCAAGTTTCTATGATAACTTTAACAATTCCTCTACCTTTGGCTGCTATTACTACCTCTTCTATATCATTTTTTACGAGATCTATATCGCCGGATTTTAAAGCACCCACATTTATTACCATGTCAATTTCCTTGGCACCGTTTTCTAATGCCTCTTTTGTTTCTTCAACCTTTGTCTTTGTGGTTGTAGCTCCCAAGGGAAAACCTATTACCGTACAAGTTTTTACATTACTTCCCCTCAGTGTTTGTACTGCCAAGGGTACATATCCGGGGTTTATGCACACGGACGCGAATCCGTATTGTTTTGCTTCCTCGCATACTTTTTTAACATCTTCCACGGTTGCGTCGGGCTTTAAAAGGGTATGATCTATCATGCTGGCTAGACCACGATCCCCGCCACTGGGAGTGCTAACAGGAATACTGTCAAAACTTCCGGTTTTTTGAATTTCACCCAATACTTTTTTGTATATCTCTTCGGTTAGTTTTTCTATAAGTTTGTCCATTTCCAAATCAATCACCCTTTTGTATATAGATTGTATCTACTTTATCGAGTTTGAAATAAAAAGGACACCAACAATCACGGCACCTATAGCTGCTCGGGTAATGTTTATCGCCATCCTGCTGGCGTCCTCTAACTAAATGTCTCTATATAACCACTTTGTCCCACACATATATTGTCAGCTGTTTTAAAACCGTCAGTGCGCGGTAAAAATTTACAATCCAACTGCCGGACTGTTAAAGATTCAAAGCCCAGATAGGTTGCATTTTTAATTGTAAACACTGTATTGCCAACTATACTGACTATATACAAACTTATTCGCTATCGCTGCAAGTTGCCTTGGGCAGAATCTGCTCAACATCTGTATGAGGTCTTGGGATGACGTGTACGGATACAAGTTCTCCAACCCTTTTTGCAGCTGCAGCACCGGCTTCGGTGGATGCCTTAACTGCTCCAACGTCGCCTCTTACCATAACGGTTACGAGACCGCTGCCTATTTTTTCCTTTCCTATCAATCTTACGTTTGCTGCTTTTACCATAGCGTCAGCAGCCTCAATTGCTCCTACTAAACCTCTTGTTTCAACCATACCTAATGCTTCCTTATCAATCATTGACCACTTTCTCCTTTCAATTTTTGTTGTAATAATTTTTGTTTTTATTTTGGGTTGCATTTAATCCAATGTATATTTAATACATTGTAATTATCAACATTTTCAAAAATTAAGACATGGATATGTCCTGTGCTTAAACCATTGTTGCAAAACTTTATAAATTCTTTAATTTTAGAATGGCCCCTACCTGGAAAAATGTTTAGCTATTCGCCTTGCCGGCTTACACAGATGCCTTTGGTAAAATGCCATCCACATCGCTATGAGGCCTTGGAATAACGTGCATGGATACAAGCTCGCCAACCCTTTTTGCAGCTGCTGCTCCGGCTTCGGTGGCTGCCTTTACCGCTCCAACATCACCTCTTACCATTACGGTAACCAGTCCACCGCCTACCTTTTCTTTGCCTATTAGTTTGACACTTGCCGCTTTAACCATGGCGTCGGCAGCCTCTATAGCTCCTACTAAACCTCTTGTTTCAACCATACCTAATGCTTCTTTGATCATAACCTGCTTCATCACCTCACGCATTAATATTGGGTATCTATATCAAAGCCTTAACAATATCTTTGTGGGGTGAAGGTATAACAACAGTACGTACTACCAACCCCTCTATTCCGATACTGCTTTCGGCTGATTCAACGGAATGTCTAACTGCGCTTACGTCTCCACTTAGTATTACGAAGGATTTGCCGCCGAGCCCCATCCCAAGTCTTATTTCCAGCAGATCAACCTCAGCTGCTTTAACGGCAGCATCAGCAGCTACAACACAGGCAGACAATGAGAATGTCTCTATTACTCCTACGGCATTGTCGACATCTATATCCGAAGCACAGGCTAATGCTGAAAACACTTGGGGGTGTACGTTGGGTATAATGAAGCTGTCTACCAGAGAATCTCCGGCGCTCTCCTTTCCTGCGTTGACAGAACTGGTAACCTCCGCAACAGCACCTTGAACGGTCACAATATATTTGCCCGCGCATACCGGCTGCGCGTTAACCAAAGTAACCCCTGCAGTCTTTAACATTGCGTCTCCGGCTTCTATACCAGCTGCTACACTATTTATTTCAATCATTCCTAATGCATCCATGAATCCATCCCCCTACCCTCTTGCAGAAATTTCAATTAATTCTTTGGAAACAAAGGTGACTTTGCCATCTATGCTGGCATGGACATTAGCCCCTACCTTGTCTTTTTCAACCGCACCGATTAGATCACCGACCTGGACATCCGCTCCCACTTCAACCACCGGTGTAGCCGGTACACCAATATGCTGTTTGAGAGGGATCCTTACCTTATCTACAGCGATTTCTTTGTCCACCATAGGAGCATCGACGTCATACTTGCTCAACCCAAGTCTCTGAATAAATCTTTCGGTTGGCACCTTTTTGTATTCCCATGCCGGATTAACTTCTTTTACTCTTTCTTTCTGCGGTCTTATTCCCTTCTTGAGAAGGGCATTCTTAATGGTGGTAACCATGGTACCCGGTTTGAGGCCCATGTAGCAGGCATAATAGGTACATAATCCGCAGTCACAGCATGAAAATACGTCATTTATATTGCCTATTGCATCACCTCTGCCGTATCCTATACCCCTCATTACCTTATGGGGTTGTACACCCAATCCTATGTTGTTCCTTGGACACAGTTGAGTGCAATAACTACATTGGCAGCATACCGATTTGGTCAGTCTGTAATCCGATTCCGAGGGTCCCTCTTTCTTCCTTATAACCAAATGGTTGGACGGAAGTACTATCAGTCCCCCGGTAGTCTTTTTAACGGGTGATGACCAGTCCTCCTGGACCTTGCCCATGGCCGGCCCGCCTTCTATTAATGCATATCCTTGGCCTTCATCGGGACCGCCGGCTTCCTTTATCAGTAGCTTCATGGGCGTTCCCACCGGCACCTTTATTGTAATGGGGTTTTTTACCTCACCGGTAACTGTAACTAATTTATGGGTCACCGGGATGTCTTCAACTGCATCTGCTATATTGACCAAGGTACCTACGTTGCACACCACCGCTCCTACATCCAGCGGTATCCCGCCGGGAGGTACTACTTTGCCGGTAACCTCATGTACAATCTGCTGTTCGTCACCCGCTGGATAATAGTTATCCAGCAAAAACAACTCAATTTTCTTTTTATTGCCTATGGCATTCTGTAGTCGTTCCACTGCCAATTTATACTTAGCTTTCAAGCATATATATCCCTTGGCCGCACCGCTTACCCTCATCGCCACTTGGAGACCCTCTACCACCTTATCAGGGTAGTGCTCCATTATGCGACGGTCAACCCTTAGTAAGGGCTCGCATTCTGCACCGTTGGCCAATACCACATCGGCTTTAGCATTTACTTTTATGTGGGTAGGAAACCCGGCGCCGCCTGCTCCTATGACTCCTGCATCAAAAATCCTATCATAAAAACTTTTTGCCATGACTACAACTCCTTAGCTTATACTCAGCTGATTAAATAATCCTAAAGGAACCATACAATGTACATCTTCTCTGTCTGGTAAAAGTGCGTGCAGAGGTTAACCCTTCCCCTGTAGGCGTTGCTATGGTCAGTGTTGTGTATCCTTCACCTTGATATCCCAATCCGGCATAAGACGGTGCATTCTTTACAAAGATTGTAGTGTTAAGAGCCCTGGCAGCCTTTGTAAGGTTAGTTACATTTTGCGAGTGCATGAGAGCTGTATGTCTATTGGCTTGCTCAGCATCCAGCGCCTTCTGTATTGCTTCGTCTATGCTGTCTACCCTTACAATGGGTAAAACGGGCATTAACATTTCAGTAAGTACAAAGGGATGGGTTGCATCTACTTCAGCAATGATCAGCTTGTATTCGCCGTTTACATCTATATTACTCTTGCTTAAGATATAATTGGCACTTTTACCGACAAATTTTTTATTTAACACAGTCTTGCCGCCTTTGGTTTCAAAAACGGTGTTCTTGATCTTTTCTATTTCTCCTGTGGACTTGTTTGCAAGGTAAGCCCCGTTTTTTATCATCTCTTCTATTAGCCGGTCTGCAACATTTCTAAATACGAAAACTTCCTTCTCGGCTATACAGAGAATATTATTGTCAAAGCTTGCTCCGTCCACAATATCCTTTGCAGCCTTCTTTATATCTGCGGTATCGTCAACTATCACCGGCGGGTTGCCCGGTCCTGCAGCTATAACCTTCTTGCCGCTGTTCATGGCCGCCCTTACCACGCCTTCTCCTCCGGTTACCACAAGGATGGCAATATCTTTATGTTTCATTATCGTATTACTGGACTCTATTGTAGGGTTTTCGGTACTGCATAACACATTGCTAGGCCCACCGGCACTCATAATTGCTTTGTTTAGTATTCTAATGGCTTCATTGGTAACCTCTTTTGCACCGGGATGGGGGTTAAAAACTACAGAATTTCCAGCCGCTACCATGCTTATACCGTTGTTTATTATAGTAGCTGCTGGATTTGTCGACGGTGTTATGGCACCTATCACACCAAAGGGTGCTCCCTCAATAAGGGTTAGCCCGTCATCGCCGGTATATGTGGTTGAAACCAAATCCTCAATACCCGGAGTTTTTTCAGCGGCCAGCAAGTTTTTTGCGATTTTGTGTTCCACTTTGCCAAAGCCTGTTTCTTCAACTGCCATTATCGCAAGATGCTCTGCATTATCAATAGCCGCTTTTCGCATGGCCTCTACTATCTTGCGTCTCTTTTCCAGACCCAATGCAATTAGCTCTATTTGGGAGGCCTTTGCTGCCGCTATTGCATCCTCCACATCTGAAAAGATCCCCAGCTGACCTCTTGGCTGGCTCGAGATTGAACTGCTTCTTACACCTGTTGTAGTACTCCCCACACTGGAGCCAAAGTGCATGTTCATCTCCCTAATTATTTCTTCAATTCTTTCCTTCGTTATCGCCATTTTTAACACCACCCTGTCTATTTGCTAAATAGGATATTGCTTTTATTTGTTTTCGTCTGTTGGTGTAATGCTTTCATGCCATACTTTATAGATAATACATAAATTTTAACTTAATGTTTAACACCGCTTGTTAATTGCCGATTTTTCGGCATGTCCATGGTTTTATGCCATACTCCTTACTTCTTTAAGGCTAACCATCCTATATCCATGCTTCATTGGTTAATACTTCAGTGTTATGGACAGTTCCTTGGCCCTGTCCTTGGCAAGGGGCGTTACTATGCATCTTGAGCAATCCACCTCGGTAACCCCGTTTGCCCACATTTCGTCGATATCCTGCTCGGTTATCAGGCCGTCTTGGTATACTTTTTCAGCACTGATAACTGCATCGGTTTGCCTGTCTATGTTTTCCACTTTAATGCCCGATGCTTCTATTTCTCTGAACAAGGTTGATACCTTACCCATCAAACCATCGGACGAAATGCCGTTGGGCATGTAGTCGACATAAATTGTCGTGGGCTTTTTATGAAGTATGCCTTGCAGCAAAAGGTATTCGATAAATTGGGAATCGTCTCCCTTGGCAATATTCTCCAGAAGTTTTATGCCGGGAGCTATACAGCATACCTCCTTATAACTATCAAAAATGCTGCCCACTTTATGCCGTATATGCTTGTCCTGTATATTAACGCATGTTATGCTGTTGCTCAGTTCGGGTTTTAAAACTCCGTCCAAGGTTTCTACATTACCTGCTACCAGAAGTTCTCCATCTTCATACTTACCCTTAACATAGTTGAGAAATTTCCCAATACTTAAAACATTCTCGGGCAGCAGAACCAGTATTCGGTTTTCGCTTTTGCTTTCATCAAAAGCCCTTATGCACATTTCGTCCTTAAGTCGTGAAACAACATTTTTTGTAATTTCATCAATTAACAGATCTACGTCCATTTACGCTCTCCTGTTAAACTTATTTTTCTATTAATAGCAGGTCTCCGTTTTTAATACCCGCTGCATTGGCTTCTTCAATGTCAAAATGCAATTCCAACCTGTGACCGGAACCTGATCTAACCAGCACGTTTCCAAAAATCGTCTCCCTTATTCCCGATTTCTTCACCCTTATCACATCGCCGTCTTTAAGACCGTAAAGTTTTGCTTCCTCTTCGGAAATGTGAAGATGGCGGGCTGCAACTACTACACCTTTTTGAAGTTCTACCCGACCCTTAGGGCCTTCTATGGTTATGCCCGGGGTGTTATCCAAATCCCCCGACATCCTTATTACCGGCTTTATCCCTAATGTGTAACAGTCACTTACGGATACCTCAAGCTGGGTTTCCTTTCTCTCGGGGCCCAATACTCTTACATTTTCGATGGTACCCTTTTTGCCTATTATGGTGACCCTTTCCTCACAGGCATATTGCCCGGGTTGGGAAAGCTCCTTTATTGGCCTTAATTGATACCCTCTTCCGAAAAGTTTCTCTTTATCTTCCTTGGAGAGATGAATATGCCTATTGGAAACAGCAGCCGGTAAGAAGTATAATCCATATTTTTTTATGGTTGCCTTTAGTATTTCATTTGTTATGATTCTCTTTATTGCATCCTTAATCATTGTTACTCCTTATCTATAATACTTAATATTTCTAGAGCTGTCTCCTCATCGGTAATGAGTACGTTTACGTACCCTCCCCGTAGAGCACCGATGATGCATTTTACCTTGTTGCTACCTGTAGCTACTGCTATTCTCCAATCTTTGAGTTTTAGTTCATCCAGGTCTATGGCAACGGTCCTTTCGTTAAGCTTTTCGTCGCATATGTTTCCATTGATATCTATGATTCTTGCGCAAATGTCCCCCACTGCCCCCTTAAGATGCAGTCGGTCCACCTCTTCCTTGCTAATATAGCCTGCCTTGGTCAGGGCACTCTCATAACCGAAGGTGCCCATGGTAAAGATGTTGATGTTGGCCTGCCTTGCTATGTTCAATACGTCATTGATGTTTTTGTCATGGAGTACTGCATTTTTTACCTTTATATCGTCGAGGATGGCCGGTAGGGGTAAAATATAGGGAACCCCATGATAAACTTCAGAAAACTTCTTAGGTATTTCAGTAGCATATATATTTTTGTCCAACTTGCTTACGCCCCCGCATATCTGGACAACTGTTATGTCCTTTATATCCTCTCTGGGGATTAAATTGCGGGAACAAGCATATAAGGTAGCACCCCAGGTAACGCCTATAATATCTCCGTCTTTTACTATAGAATTTAAAAATTTAGATGCAGCGACCCCTAACTTGTCCAAAATATTTTGTCTGCTAGGCTTATTAAGAGGCACTGCTATGACTTTTTCAAGACCGAATTTCTTTCTTATTTTGGCCTCTATTTCGGTTTCAGCTTCATTAGGATCATTGATGACTATATTAACAATACCTGCATTTCTGGCTTCTTTTATCAATTTTGATACATAAGGCCGTGATAAACCCAGTTTTTCCGCTATTTGCTGCTGGCTATAATCATGTTCATAATATAACCTCGATATGTTAACCAGCATATTAACCCTATCAATATTTTCCATATAATTTACATTCCCTTGTTTACATATGTTCTAACGTCATTAACATTTGTCACCTTAAAAGTACTATTCTACACAAATTCAAAAAATCCTTCTTTTAGAAGCTAATTTTTTATTTTTTTATGGTTAAAACCGGGTTACGGCATCGAGCTTTGTATCATATGTTCATGCCGCATTAACATTTGTGCTTCTATAAGTTATTCTACACAAACTTCAATAATCCTTCTTTTTTTAGCAAGTTTTTATAATTTTTTTGCTTAACTTTTTCCTATAACGAAATAAGCCATCACTTTGTGATATTCAGTTGTATATATCACAAAGTGATGGAATCTACAGTACATGTCTTTTCTTTGCTTTTTAGCATATAGGTGGTTATTATGCTACTGGTTGTTGGGCTTCCTTGGCTGTAGCTTTTGGCCTTTTGATCTTCTTCTTGCTTCTTTCGATGTAGAAGTTTGCAATCATTACACCGATTAGGACAACGCCCCAGATGAAGTTCCTAAAGTACGGCTCGACACCCAGCAACGTAAAGCCGCTCTGCAGCATTTGCAGAACAAGAATTCCCAAGAATACGCCTAAAACTTTACCCTTACCACCGGTAGGACTTACCCCGCCGAGGATACTAACCAACATGGTTTGGAGTAGGTAGGTATCACCATATCCAACCTTGGCTGAGTTAACACGGGCCATTAACATCAACCCGGCAATACCGGCAAACAACCCGGATATCGCATAGGTTTTCAGTATGAGGGAATTTACCCTTATTCCTGAAAACAGTGATACTGTTTTGTTGGCACCGTACAGGTAAATATTCTTACCAAAGAACGTACGGGTCAGTACTAAAGAGATTATTATCGCTACTACCACAAATACTATGAAAACACCGGGTATACCGCCCGCCTTGGCTATGGCCATCTTGGAAAACTCCAAGGGGAAGCCCAAAACGGTTTTTCCGTCCGTTAGAGCCATGGCAATACCGTCGTATAAAATCATAGTCGACAGCGTAGCCAGTATGGGAAGGATTGATACCTTAGCAATCAGTAAGCCGTTCAGCAGGCCGCATCCTACACCAACCACCAACCCGACAACGATTGCAACAATTATTGCAATAATCGGGTTACCGCCGTTTTCCGACAGGGCCAGTAGTGTATAAGCGGCTAATACGCTTGATAAATTGGCGTTTCCTACTATAGAAAGATCTATCCCGCCGGCAAGCATGCACAAGGACATTGCAAGGGATAAGAGACCAAACTCAGGTATCTGAAAGCCCATTGATTGGAAGTTTGCGGCAGATAGAAACGTTCCACCTAAAACTATGGACAAAACCACTAAAACAGCAACGAAAGTAATTGTCAATATTAGTACGTTAACATCTTCTGATTGTAATAATCTATCTCCAAAACTATTAATTCCTTTCTTCATAACTAGTCTACCCCCATTATTCTTCAAATAAGAGCATACGACGTCTCTTTCTTGCCCTCTGTAGCGATGTCACCGACAAGCTGGCTACGAATACCAATCCGGTAAAGAAGTTCTGCCATGATGAAGTTAATCCGAGGAATATGAGTGTTGTTTCAAACAGTCTTACAAGTAACAATCCAATAATCGAAGCAAATACCGTACCTTCTCCACCTGTCAGCTTTACACCGCCTATAATTAATGCTGCAATAATGGTCAGCTCGGTTCCTCGTATCATTGTACTTGAGAGAGGTGCAATCCAAGCAACGTCTGAAATGGCAATTACACCTGCCACGGCGGCTAAGGCTCCTACGTACATATATATAAACATACGAGTCTTAAACAGGTTGTAGCCCGCACGCTCGGCCGATACTTCCGAATTGCCAAGGGCAACGACGCTCCTACCGATTTGAGTGCGATACAGTATAAACCACGTTAATATACCTAAGATCACCAGTGGAATAAAGAATACCGAAAGGCCGTATTCCGCACCCGTTTCAGTTGGTACAGTGAATAGTTTTGCCAAACCGAAATCCTTAAATACAGCGGGTAAGTGGTCTGTATTTATAGCTTCTACACCTACAAGCGCCGCCATAATACCGATAAAAATTGTCTTTGTACCTAAAGTTGCAATAAGGGTAGGCAGCCTAAAGTAGTGTATTAAAAATCCGTTAATAGCGCCGAACCAAAGGCCTATTAAAATTGCAATAAAGAAGGCAAAGGCCAGGTTCTCTATTCCCGTACGCTGAATAACACAAGCAGATACATATCCACTACAAATAGCTATAGCCGTATATGAAACATCTATCCCCCCCGAAAGTAACACCAGCAACACACCAAATCCCAATATCCAATACCAGGATGACGAACGGATTAGGTCAAGGAAGTTGCCTGGGGTCATAAAGTTGGGGTTTACAGCGGCTACGATAATACAGTACACTATTACTATCAACAGAATATAGCCTTCTGTTTTACTGAAAAATTTCTTGATAGCATTAGATTTCATTTTTCTGTCTCCCCTTTTTAATTTGAATCCATTAATGCGTGAATTCTGTCTCTAACGTCAGCAACATTTAGATCGTCACTTTCTAAACGACCAACGACTTTTCCTTTTTTCATAACGATTAGTTTGTTACAGTTAGCAAGTATTTCCGGTATTTCGTCAGAAATCAGGATTACCGCAGTTCCCTGTGCTGCGAATTTCTGTATATGCTGGTAAATTTCTTCCTTCGATCCTACGTCAACACCTACCGTAGGAGAGTCAAGAATCAATACTTTGGGATTGGTTCCAATCCATTTGCCCAATACTACCTTCTGTTGATTACCACCGGATAAATTCTGGAGTTCAGTGGATATACCCGCTGTAACCACCCTAAGTGTCTTTACGGTATCCTCTGCATGCTCCTTCATCTTATTGACATTCAATACGCCCCCACCATTTGCCATCCTATCCAATATCGGGGCCGCAACATTATCGGTTATACTCTTGTTCATATAACAGCCCTGAGTTTGTCTGTTTTCCGGAACCAGGGATATTCCGGATTTAATTGCTTGATAGGGTGTAGTGAACTTTCGTTCCTTTCCTTCCAATATAATCTTTCCTGAATCTTGTGGATTCAGACCAAAAAGGGTTAAGGCCAGTTCCGTCCTTCCGGCTCCCAGAAGTCCGGTCAATCCCAATATATCCCCTTTTCTTACCGTAAAGCTTACATCCTCATATTTACCGTTGCTGGTAAGATTTTTCACTTCCAGTACCGGTGTGTCATCCTTATAGGTTCTGTTATATCTCGGATATTCGACCTTTCGTCCGGTCATGTGGTAAACCAGCATTTTTTCGTTTACTTCAGAGCTTGGGAAGTCACCAACTTTTTCACCGTCTCTAAAGATGGAAACCAAATCGGCTACTTCCATAACTTCATCAAGTTTATGACTTATAAAGACAACCGAAATGCCCTTGCTCTTTAGATCCAAAACTATATTCAAGAGCCTGTCAACTTCGGTTTTGGTTAATGCCGTTGTAGGTTCGTCCATGAAAATCAGCTTTGCATCCAGACTTAGTGCCCTACAAATGGCTACAAGTTGCCTATTGGCAACGGATAAATTTTCTACGGCTTCGTCCAAATCCAAAGAAACGCCTATTCTTTCTAGCTGCTTCGCAGCAATCTCCCTTATTTCTTTCCAATTAATAAAACGCCTGTTTTCGGCTATCATCCTATTGGTTGCAATATTCTCCGCCACGGTCATGGAAGGAAACAGTGACAAGTCCTGGTAAATTACCTGAATACCTTCCTTTATGGCCTCTCTAACGTTAACCTTAGGATAGGAGTTGCCGTTTAGTATTATTTCACCCGAATCCGGTGGATGTACACCGGCAACGGTCTTTACAAATGTAGACTTTCCTGAGCCGTTTTCACCAACTAGACAATGTATTTCGGCAGGCGCCACCTCAAAACTTACGTTTTTTAGAGCCTGCACAGCACCAAAAGATTTATACAAATTTTTTGCCTCTAATATTAAAGAACCCATATCGACAACATCGCCCCCAGTTTAAAAATACTTCGGGGTTGAATAAAGATTTATTCAACCCCGATGTCTTCTTCATATTTTTAGAAATCGTATTGGTCTACATTTTCCGGAGTGAATATAATTGTTGCATCTCCTTTGATAACTCCATCTTTGACGTTGCAGTTATCCATTCCTGGCTTGCCAAGGTCAACGGTGCTGCCTTCTTCGATGGTTTCACCCTTGAGCACCTTGTATGCACACATTACAGTTGCATAACCGGCATCGATAGGTGAGTTACCCTGGCCGTTAGCGCACCAGCCTTCTTTGATGTATTCGCCAAGAGCGGACGGTACTGCCAAGCAGGAAACCTTAACGTTCTTGTTGTTAGTTTCCTTCAAGAGACGGCACATGGATGAACCTGATTCAACAGTACATCCGAGGAACCCGTTCAGGTCGGGATGAGCCCTGAGGATTTCTTTGCAGATGTCGTAGGCAATTGCAGCGTCGTCTTGGTCTTCGTAAGGCTGTTCATTAACCAGTTCTATATCAGGGAAGTTTTCCTTGATATAGTCTGTACCGCCTTGCCACCATTGCATATGGGTCTGCATGGTAAGACCGCCAACGTTAGCAGCGTATTTGCCTTTGCCGCCCATTGCTTCACCCAACTTCTGACCCATAACTCGACCGAATTCATAGTTGTCAAATACTTCAACGTCCCAGTCAGCTATGCCTGCAAGGTCTTCGCCTTCATGGATTACGACTACTATGCCGGCTTCTTTAGCCTTCTGAACAACAGGTATCAAAGCCTTGGGATCGTTAGGTACGCAGCATATTGCGTCAACGCCCTTTGCAATGTAGTCTTCAATCATTGCGGCCTGCTTTGCAGCGTCGGCTCCTTCCGGCGAATGCTGGTAAGCATTTACATCAGCAAAATCGTCGTTAAATTCTGCGACACCTCGTTTCATAGCGTCGAACCAAGCCAGACCTTCGGTCTTAGCTATCATAACTATTTCGAATTGTTCGTCGCTTTCAGCTGTAGGTGCCTCTTCTGCCGGTTCTTCTTGAGCCGGAGTTTCTTGAGCCGGTTCTTCTTGAGCCGGTGTCTCGGATGGTGTCTCTTCAGCAGGTGTTCCACATGCTGTCAGCGCAAAAACTGCTACCAAGACAAGACACATCAGCACTGCAAAGATTTTTTTCTTGTTCATAAACTACTTCCTCCTTATTTTTTTTTGTGTAAAACCCCCTGTTTGCTTTTTAATTTGGGGCTTTACCTTATATATCAGCAGGATATACTTCTTTCTAAGTATAGCGTCGTGCCGTCTCGCCAACGGTGAAGCTATCCTGCATGATACCGTCGTTAATTCTATAATTGTATAGATTATTTAAGATTACTCTTCGAGGAAGGACTTTATAGGTTTTGCACTTTTTGGCTGAGATGCCAGAGTCATAGATATTTTAACATTTACTGACACTTATCACAACCAGCCGTAATCTCCTTAAGACCATCCTATATTTACTCAGCAAAAGTTAGCTTGACGATTAATTATTATTCTACATAAGTTTCAAAAATCCTTCTTTCTGCTACCGTCTTCTTTAAAAATTTCATTAATAAAGTATACTATTTTGCATTTTATGTCTACAGCTAACTTAAAATACTTTAATTAATGAGAAGAGCTGTAAATAGAGCATAGCTAATACTTTAGGGTCGACTTAGGTACTTGTGTTATATTTATTTGGTTTAAATGTTACTCTGTAACTTATCATGTAATAAGGGGTTGAACTGTTTTTATTGTAAAAGTGATATAAACGTGCTCCTAAAATGCTTTACAGTTACTGTGGATTTTGCTATTCAGTATGCATGCTACTTACAGCTATTCAAAATCAATTTCCGCATGATGTTTATAAGCTTTTTTAGCATCTAAAATATTAAGCACTTCATCCGGTATATATTCTGCTAAAATTCTTAAAAGGGCATATACTAAGGCAACTACGGCTAATTTTGGCGCATACAATTTGATGAAGCACAAATTTTTTCAGCTTAAAGGCTTTATGCAAAATATTCAGTTTTCAAAGAGCGATATACCATTGGTAATAGGCTTTTTAGCGCGCCGGTATTCTCCAAAACTTAACTTGTGGCGCACTGTTCTGTTTACATATGTTCTAACTATAATATCATTTGTCTATTTATATTCTACACAAATTTTAAAATTCCTTCTTTTATTTAAATTTTTATTTTTTCCGGCTAAATTATTTTTGTCCAACAACAAATGTTGTCTTTTTATCTTATAAAGACAGCAGCTCATTTAAGGGCAGGCCGTCTTCCGGAATGTCCTTTCTCCAGAAAGCCACCGATTCCTTTAAATCCTTTATAATTTTCTTAGGACTGTCGGTAATTCCAAAGAATATCTCAAAGCTTAAATATATATCCTTTACCTTTGGAGGCATATCCGGATGATCGTCCGTTTCATATGATTGAGCTATGGCTTTCAAAACTTCCTTGGGCTTTATTATGCCCGTGGCATTGTATTCTTCGGTAAAGGGCTTATGTCCTGAATATGTACCGTCGGTCTGTTGTAAGTGTACAAGAGGTGAATAACAGCCTAGTTTTGAGAACCAAGCATATACATCACTGTCTTCCGGCCGACTGAACATATAGGATCGAGCTTCCAATTCTTTTTTTATGTCCGTTAAAGTAGCCCTTCCCTCCGAAAGCATTGTTTCAATCTTTTTGCCCAATCTAAATTTGCCTGCATCTTTAGAAGAAATCATTTCTTTTATTTCTTGTTCGTTCGGTGGTAGGAAAAATCTTTGTCCAACTTGATGGGCAGTGTCTATGGTTATGTACATGGGACACTTAGAGGTCTGATATACTTTCTTCATGTAGCCCAAACAACCTTCTATAGTCCAGAAACCTTGGTTGGGTGTGTACATTTGTTCATAACTGAATACCACTCCGTTGTTATGGGCATACTTTGTCATTTTTGCAAGCTTTTCAAGTAGTATGGCTTCGGTACTGTAATATTGCTCCGGATCATCAAGCACCGGCTCAGAAAACGCACCCAACGTGTTCCCTACTTGGGCACCTAGTTTTTTAGCTACATCAACTACGGGATTAAAATAACGATTTATTATTTCCTCCCGGCAACTGTCGTCCCAATGGCCTAACCCCGTTGTCCTGTATGTAGCATAGCCCGAATATAGGCTAACTACCTTAAGCCCCAGTGATTTTTCGCACTCTTGCACTTCACTAACCCATTCATCTCGATATGCAGGCGTATTAAACAGGGGATCGATCTCATTGTCAGTACTTGCCTGTATTTTGGTTATTCCTCCGATCTCTTTGACAACTTCCATCCAATCCCTTGGTCTTACCCATCTTTTTATAGCAAAACAGTTATCTAATGAAAGATGTATCCTGGGATATTCTATATCCTTTTGCACCATATCTAATCTCCCATCGTTATTAGTATTTAAGAATTTGTGGTGATTATCTTGTCGCAAGCGTATATCCCCATTCCCTCCACGGGGCTTATAATATTAGCCTGCCTTTGAAAAGTAGGCATGTAGATAAGTCCTACTATTTATAATGTGGTGGGAGGCCTTCCCCCCACCACATACACCAAGCTTATTTGATATTAGTCTATTACCAGCATTCCAGGACGTTCCATGGTAATGCCATCTACAGTCTTCACTATCTTGGGGAAGCTGAATGGCTTTGTTACAAACAATGGTCCGTCTTCTGTTGCGATAAATGCGTCCTCTGTCTTTGTTCCGTTCAGTACAGGGTTGTAGCAGTAGCAGGTGTTCACTTGTGTTACATTGTGAATTGCTTCGGATGTGCAGTATTCTCTGTTGTAGTAGCACATGGGACCGCCCTGAGCATGCTTGTAGAACATTTCCGGATAACCTGCTTCTTCGTATCCTTTCTTGCACACATTGAAAGGTACAATTTCGTCTACTCCGGGCTTGGTAGCAGCTATTATCTTGTTTTCCAGATCAATGTTCTTGTCGTATTTTTCAAGCAGTTCTGCAGGAGGTTTGCCGAAGTAAACCATTCTTGTTACTGTTGTGATAAGGCCTTTGTACCTACCGTTGCAGGATACCATAAAGCATTTTTCTATTTTCTTGGTACTGGGAACAGGATGACGATATGTTAATCGCTCATCGGATGCAACTAGGAACAACGTCTGTCCTATTTGCAGCGGCCATAATGCCCTTGCTACTATACCGGTAACCTCAAATTCGGTCATGCCGGGTTTTACTGTGGCCAGACATTTTTCCAATGCTTCAGACATATAGTCTCCCAGATACTGGTATCGGCAAATTTCGTTGTAAGTTAATGACCAGCGCAATGGAGCTATCTTGTCGGCAATCATCTTGGTGTCTTCAAAGTGCATGTCACAGCCAACTTTGCTCAAGCTGCCCACTATTTTCTTGATGTATTCAGCATTTTTATTTTCGAACCAGTTTTGTGTTAGAACTTCGAAGCCCAGCTCTTCAAGCTTCTGTTCTTCTACCATTCGGTCATCTTCAATTGCGTTTGTTATAACGTATTTCTTACCATCCTTTGTGATCAAAGCGTGTGCAACAGCATCTTCAGTACAGATGGTAACTACCGGGTCGGCGCCTGCAGTGATCCAGAAGAAGTTAGGAATTCTGGTGAGATAAAGGGCATCCAGGTTTTCTTCTTCTAGTAATTTTTTAACCCTCTCAACCTTAATGTTAATCTCTTCTACCCTTCCCTTAATGGAAGTGTCTTCTACATAGACCTTACTACTCATTTCATTCCCTCCGTTTTTTTATTTTTTTATTAAAAGATTTACAATGTTCAAAACCGGTTTGAGCATAGGGCTATGCCCGTCTTTAAGCGCAAAGGGAATCCTTTGGCAGCGTCTTTAGTATTGTTCCAGTTTGCCCGCTAATTGTTGATTTAAGTCGAAGATCTTTTCAAGGGTTTCTACATCATCGGAGCCGTCGATGCTGGGCGTAACTTTGTAAGCCTTTGCAAGCCTTGCATTCCACTTCTTACAAGTTTCGGTTGCACCCCATTTTCTATACACTTCGTTTATATCATCGCACTCATAGAAGAGAATGGAAAAGTTTTTATACCTGTATATCAACAGTTCGTCGGCCCCTGCTGCCTTTAAGCCTTCAAGGGTTTCCCTCCAGGGATTTTTGTGAAGTTCTACGTAGTCGTCCACTTGATCTTCGTTGAGTTCGATTACAAAGCAATATCTGTTTTTCCTCTTGATCACAGCTATTCCTCCTTTTTAAAGGATATTTCGGTCAACGTTTATTTGTATACTGCTTCGCGGATTGCTTCCGTAATCTTGCACGGATCGCCTTCTTCTATCAGTTCCCCAAGTTTTTCGAATCCTATCAAGTCAACTGCTTCGTCGAATTTCTTCATGTTAAGTACGCTCTGCTTGGTTGCTTCGTATTGATCTTCTCGATAGGGGAAGATATCTACTGAAATGAAGCCGTCATATCCGACTTTTCTCAAGGAGTAGAACATTTCAATATATTCTGTTATCCTCAAGGATCCTACGATGAGGTCGTCGTCCCACATGTTGTAGTTGTCATTGGCATGTACCATAAATAACTTTCCGTATCGTGCGGCAACTTCTATATCCTGTGCAACGTTTTGTTGAGACTGGAACACGTGTCCGGTATCTATAGCCACACCTACGTTGGGTCTGTCTATTTCCATGCACATAAGCAGTGCTGTGTATGTAGTGTCTACCAGACAACGATTTCTGGGCTCGCGGATTTTTCCTTCCAGCGTCAATTTAACGTTAGGATTGTAGTCTGCCAATTCCCTTACGCCTTTAATGAGGTAATCCCATTGTTTTGCATAGTCTGTCTGCAAGGGATAGTCGAAACCGTCCTGGCCCAGCCAGAGGTTAACACTGGGATTGCCCACTAACTTAGCATTAAAATCGATGTTCTGTTTTAAAAGTTCCATAGCCTGCTTACGTGTTTCAGGATCGGCTGCGGAAATGGATCCTTTTGCCCATCTTCTTTCACCGAATACTAAAGGTAGAACTGATGAACAAACAAAGCCGGATTTGGTCAATATTTCATTTACTGTATCCGGATCAGAAAGGGGACCGGTTGGTGCCTGGTACAAGTCCACACCTTGTAAAACTCCTATTTTTTCCAAGTTCTTTACGATATCGGGGAATTCTACCTTGTCTACGGCCGGATCTTTATAGCCGCATCTCATAAAACGATCATAGGTTTGTCCTAGCGAACCGAGAATGGCGCTGTACTTAATTTTGCTCATGTGAATATCATCCTCCTAATTTTATATTTATCAGCGAACTCGCGATGTGATTTAACAGCTAATTTTAGCGAGAATTCGTTGATATGCTAAGTTATTGTGATGTGGTTATAACCTGAAGGTTATAACCACATCACATAATCTATTTCCTTAGGTCAATTAATACTTCGATTCCTTC
>DUOD01000017.1 GCA_012838995.1 Clostridiales bacterium | reverse complement strand
TCCGACATGGTTGAGAGATTGTTTAAGGGTTATACGGAAAAAGATTTCAAGGAAAATAAGGATAAAAACCTAAAGCCCAGCGAATTTGCATTTTTATCACAAGGTAGTGTTAAAAACATTATTAATGAAACAATCGACAAAGTGGATGTGCAAGAAGCGATTGGTGCAGCAATAAAACAATCTGTAAAGTCATATAGCAGAGACAAGAATACAGCAATAAATGTATATAAGGATTTCGTCTGTTTTATCAGGGGAAAATATCAAATAGATATTCCTATCGAATTCCCACCTACTTTCTCATCAGAATTTGACAGGCAGATGTACTTGGTTAAAGAATTGCATGAAAAAGGACGGAGCGTCGCTTATTTAGAAGATAAACTTTGGATTAGTGATAGAACTATTGAAGAAGATTTGGCCAAATTAAGAAGCAACGACGGCATATCTATTATGGGACAAAAGTTAAGTGTGCGCGGGGTTGAGAGACAAAAAGGCAAAATAGAATTCGAGTCAACGGTTCATCCAATTTTTCTTGCATTAAATTTAACCCAGGTTGTTGTGATGCTACAGGGTCTGCGGCATATGGTTAAGGATAGGGTATATAGGGAGTATGCTTTAAAACTTTCAGCAAATATTTGGAATGAGTTGTCCGATTATGCCAGAAGAAGGATTAAGGATGTTTCCGATATGCTCTCGTTGGATTTATCGTGGTATGAAAAATTGGATAGATATAGCAGTGATGAACTGTTTTTTACTGAGCGTGAGTGCTCATATGATGAAGGACCGGGAAATATTCTGGATTATTTAAAAAACGGCAAGAAATGTGCAATTGAATATATTGGCGATGATGGGGAAAGCAAGATCCTGACTAATTGTATTATAAAGAGATATAATCAAGAAAAGGAGGAAATAGAAGTAATTTCAAATGGTGAAAGATATACAATAAGTTTAAATGCCAATGTTAAAGCATGGCATGAAGCAAAATTCTTATATTGAATATATATTAAATTGAAGTCCAGCTTCATAGCTCTTTTCTTTATTTTGACGGTAAAATATCCCTGGAAGGATTCGGGAGAGTGCAGCCAAAAGAAAAGAGCTTTTTCTTTGGCAGCACAAATCATTATATGAGGATACGTGAGAAAGGAGGGAACGGTATAAGTGGCAACTTATAATAATAAATTAATAAATTGTGAGGTTTACACAAACAAGATATTTGTATATGGAACACTATTGAAAGACTTTTGGAATTATAAGAGATATCTTGAAGGCCGGATAAAAGAAATAAAACCGGGCAAAACTTATGGATTGCTTTACCATCTGCCTGAAGGATATCCGGCTTTATTACCGGGAAATGGAACGGTTGAAGGTGAGATCATGGGGCCTGTTGATGCAAACCTTTTAAAATCTCTAGACAGATTGGAGGGCTATAGCGAATGGAGAAGCAATAATTTGTATGTGAGAGATAAAAAGAAAGTATTTACACAGGACGGAGAAGAACTGATCTGTTGGATGTATATCTACACAGATGAGGATATGCAAAACAAAATGGGATTTTAGTATCAAATGGAAATTGGAAAAAATTCATGAAAAAAATAGGTGAATTGACATGAATAAAAAGTATTTTGCTTACGGAAGTTGTACAAATCTTGAGTCATTCAAGGATACCATGAGAGAAGCAGGGTGTGAAGACAAATTTCGAATTTGCGGGGTTGACATACTCGATGACTACCGGCTGGCCTTTACAAGGCGTTCTATTAAACGGAAGGGAGGTGTTTTGGATATAATAGAATCGCCTGGGGACTATGTTTTAGGTGTGGTTTATGAGATTCCGGAAGAGGCAGTATCAGCATTAGATAAAAGAGAGGGTGCTCCTGATTTTTACAAGAGAGTAGAAAATATTAAAGTTGAGTTGGGATATGAACAGGTAAAGGTATTTACCTACACAGTAGTTGAGAAGGATATGAATGAAATCAAACCTACACCGGAATATTTCGATGTGGTATATAAGGGCATGAAACATCGCTTTCCTTTGGAATATATAAATAGATATTTAATAGATCATTGTAAAAAACGTTTTGGAATATGCTATGTGAAAACTCGGCAACCCAGACTGTATCATGACTACGAAAGGCCGGAAACGGAGTTTATGAAACAGAATCCTGAACTTTGTGAACTTTTGAGGCAGATGACACTATTTTTCGGTGATGATAATGAAAGGGTTGCAACAGTGCAACCGACTCCGGAGATGTTCCGATTGTTGACAAAGTGCACAGAACTGGCTGCAAGGGGCGAGTTAGATTTTGGTCACTTAATTCCGAGGGGAATGTACAACCGCCTGGCCGGTGAGTTTCAGAGGATTAGCGGTGTTAGGATCAAACGTATAATGGATTAATAGATGTCGATAGAACAAAATGCTCTATATTATCTATTTTCTTTAGCCGGGTTAGATGTTAGCATGAAAGAAAAAAAGGAGAACATTATGAGAAAATTAACGGTGCTGATTTTGGCATTATGTCTACTGCTAAGTTTTACATCTTGCAGTAAATCCGATGTATCCCCGACAAATAATGTAACGCACGCAACCAAAGTGTCGGAAGACAGTGAATCTGGATCCAAAGATATTGTGATTCTCTTTACCGGCGACGTGCATGGTGGCGTTGACAGCGGTTGGACTTATAGCGGTGTGGACGTTATTCGAAAACAACTTATTGCAAAGGGCAACAGCGTCATTCTTGTGGACAACGGCGACTCCATCCAAGGCGAACCGCTTGCCACCATGACAGAAGGCGGTGCAATTATCGAGCTGATGAACGCCCTAGGTTATGATATTGCAACTATCGGAAACCACGAGTTCGACTACGGCATGGAGCGGTTTATGGAACTTGTTGATATGGCTAATTTCCCTTATATCAGTTGTAATTTTAACAAGTTGGGAGAACTTATTTTTAGTCCGTATATTATAAAGGATATCGACGGTACCAAAATTGCTTTTGTGGGCATTACAACGCCTTGGACGCTGAGAAGCTCTACTCCCGCACATTTCATGGACGAAGAGGGCAACTATATCTATGGCTTTATGCAAGGCAAAGACGGAAAAGAATTATATGCAGCCGTTCAAAAGGCGGTGGATGGGGCAAGGGCCGGAGGCGCCGACTATGTCGTCGCAATGGCCCATCTGGGCAACATAGACGAATTAAAGCCGTTTACATACGCCGATGTAATAGAAAACACCACCGGTATTGATGTAATCGTTGACGGACACAGCCACGACCTTGATCAGGTGACAATGAAGAACAAAGCCGGCGAGATAGTTTATCGTTCAGCCTGCGGAACTAAGCTTGAAGCCATAGGCTATGTTCGTATTACGGCAGATGGTGAAATTAACACCGGCCTGTATAGATGGGACAATGAGGAAAATGCGGTTGAAGTTTTGGGTCTTGATTCGGTTATGAACGCGGCCTACAAAAAGGCAAAAGAAGAATTTGGCGCTTTGCTTGCCGAGGTGGTTGCGACAAGCGTGGTCGATCTTCCAATAAAGGATCCGGCCACTGATGTGCGTATTGTTCGTAACCAGGAAACTGCCATCGGTAACTTTTGTGCAGACGCATACCGCCATATATCGGGTGCGGATATTGCATTTATAAACGGAGGCGGTGTCCGGGATGAACTTCGTAAAGGCGATATTACACGGGAGGATATCTTAAACATCCATCCCTTTGGCAATATGCTTTGTGTATGTGAGGCAACGGGTCAGGAGATCCTTGATGCCCTCGAGTTTAGCGCCCATGCATGGCCTATAGAATTTGGCGGCTGGCTGTGCCCCTCGGGTATTAGTTATGAGGTACACACATACATACATTCCAGCGTGGAGACCGATGAAACCGGAATGTTTGTTGGGGTTAAGGGCGAGTACCGCGTTAAAAACGTTTATATCGGGGACGAGCCGCTGGATGTTAGCAAAACCTACACCGTGGCAGGCCATAGTTATATGCTCAAGAATATGGGTGACGGTTATACCATGTTTGCTGATAATGTATTTATCCAGGACAGCGTAATGACTGATGTTCAGGTTCTAATTAAATACATAACAGAAGGCCTTGGCGGGGTTATTGGCCAGGAATATGCACAGCCCCAGGGACGGATCACCTTTGTGGAAGAAAAGGTAGAGTGAGGTGTACGATCTAAAAAATCGTACAGAAAATTTAATTAATATATCCTGATTTTTTGCCGGTATGTGGTACAATTTTAAGTAGTATTAACAATCGGTATTTTGATATTATATTCACTCCCACGGACAGCATATTTATTGGAAAGAAGATTAGATGATTATGAAGGATGTACCGCCGGTAGAAAAGAATAAGGATTACGAAGTTTATATAGAAGGACTGGGTGTTAACGGCGAAGGCGTAGGCCGGATTAACAATTATACCGTCTTTGTAGAAGATGCTCTGCCCGGTGAATGGGTAAAGATAAAGGCGGTTAAGGTAAAAAGAAGTTACGGCCACGGAAAGTTGCTTAAGATTTTACAACCCTCCGGGGACAGGATAGACAGCAGGTGCCCTGTTTTCAACAGATGCGGAGGGTGTTCACTGCAGCATTATGATTACAAAGCCCAGCTGGCCTATAAGCAGAATATGGTTAGGGATGCCCTTGAAAGGATAGGGGGACTTAAAGGTATAAAAGTTCTTCCTACCCTCGGGATGGATTATCCCTGGCGATATAGAAACAAGGCCCAGTTCCCTGTGGGTGAAAAGGACGGTAATGTCGCTATAGGTTTCTATGCCGCCCGGAGTTATGATATCATTGATAATCCCTGCTGCCCTATCCAGCATGGGATAAATGATGCCGTTATACCTGTGATAAAGGAATATATGGATGCCTTTGACGTTAGGCCCTATGACAAGGCGACCGGCCGGGGCGTGGTACGGCATGTGATGACAAGGTGCAGCTTTGCATTGGATGAAACCATGGTGGTATTGGTAACCACCCAGTCGGAACTGCCCCATAAGGAAAAGTTAATAGACATGTTGAAAGGGGCGGTACCCTCCCTTAAGGGAATAGTGCAAAACATTAACAACAAAAGGACGAGCGTGGTACTGGGCCAAAGATCCAAAGTGCTGTACGGCAGGGGTTATATATATGACAAAATAGGTCCCTTCATATTTAAAATATCTTCTCTGTCCTTTTTTCAGGTAAACCCTCAGCAGACCCAGGTACTGTACGCCAAGGCACTGGAATATGCCGACCTAACAGGATATGAGACGGTGATAGACGCCTATTGTGGCATAGGTACTATTTCTTTGTTTCTTGCTCAAAGGGCCTTGAAGGTTTACGGCCTGGAGATAGTAAAACAGGCAGTGGAGGATGCCAAAGAAAATGCCAGGATAAACAATATGGACAATGTTTCCTTCCTGACCGGGAAGGCAGAGGACTTGATGGCCGATCTTAAACTTCAAGGGATAAAGGCGGATGTTGTGGTACTGGACCCGCCGCGAAAGGGGTGCGATGCAAAGCTGTTAAAAGCCATAGCGGACATTGAGCCCGAAAGGGTGGTATATGTTTCCTGCAACCCGGCAACCCTGGCCCGGGATCTTAAGTATCTTACCCAAGCCGGTTTTAAAGTTGAGGAAGTCCAGCCTGTGGACATGTTTGCCCATACTAAATATGTTGAGTGTGTGGTGTTGATAGAGAAGGAATAGGTTGAAATAGCAAGGTTGAAGGCATTTTAAGTGGATATGTAGGTGTGTTTTTCTTCCCTTAAACGATGAGTTTAGGGGACTTTTTGCTTAGTGGGTCTATTATGTACGCAATTTTATCTTTATTGCATTTGCTTTTCTTTACTTTATATTGAGCAACTGTATAGTTTGATACTAATGAGTATTTTTTCATAATTTGTCCTATTTTTCGTCTGGAGGCAATGATTCCTTCTCGTTGTAATTGCTTTCTTATTTTTATGGTTCCTTAATTATTTCTACTTTTTCTAAATATTCTAACTACAGCATATTCTAGTTTTGCTTCAGCCTTAGAATTATTTTTTCTTCCTTTCTTTTCTCTAAGTGATAGTATACAAGACTTCTATGGACCTTAAGAAAGTTACACATTGCGTTAATACTGTATTTATCTCTGTTAGAGATGATAAGGTCTATTTTTTGCCTAGTATTAACGCTGCCTGCTTTATAATATCATTCTCCATCTCTAGCT
>DUOD01000016.1 GCA_012838995.1 Clostridiales bacterium | reverse complement strand
TATGGAAAACCGATGCGTATACACCACCGGCCATTCCAACAGGGTGGCCGAGTATTCCCAGCTAATAGCAGAGCAGATGGGCCTTGGCTGCCAAACAATCCGCAGGATATATATCGGGGCCCTGCTCCACGATATCGGGAAGATAGGCATCCCCGACTACATACTCAACAAACCCGGGAAACTCACCGAAAGCGAATATAATTTAATAAGAAAACATCCCCAAATAGGGTTTAATATATTATCCGGCATAAAGGAAATGAAACCCATACTCCCCATCGTGCTGATGCATCATGAGCGAATAGACGGTACCGGCTATCCGCTGGGGTACAGCGGGGATTTAATACCCATTGAAGCGAGGATAGTAGTGGTGGCCGACAGCTTTGACGCCATGTTGTCCATGAGACCGTACAGGGACAAACAAACGCTGGATTATGCGATAAAGGAACTGACGCGCCATGCCAATACCCAGTTTGACGGGGAGGTTGTCAAAGCCTTTATCAAAGTGATAAAAAACTTTTTAAAGCATAATAAAAGACCCTAAATCTATACACAGGGTCTTTTATCTTTGGAGAAAACTTATTCTTCCGGCACCGGAGCGTCTACCGGACATACATCGGCACATGCGCCGCAGTCTGTACATTTGTCCGCATCGATTACGTATATATCATCTCCTGCCGATATGGCTTCCATGGGACATTCCGGTTCACAAGCCCCACAACTTATACATTCATCGGTAATTTTGTAAGCCACGATGATTCACCCCCCTCTACATATTACAACAATATATTACAACAATTCCAGAATATATTCTACCACTAATCCTTGGTAATGGAAACATTTAATTTATTTTGTCTATTCATCCAGCATGGACTCTATCTCTTCGTCTATTTCCACGTCCAACTCCTCATCATCCTCATGCTCTTCCGTGTCCATCGGTTTGATTTGGTCTACGTGGAATTCCTCCACCACTATCTCATCGTCTTCAGACTCCAACTTTACCTTAACCATTTCCTTAAGATAATTGGTTTCCAACACCACGCCTACACCTTGGGGGGTTTCCACCTGGCTGTTTACCTTAGGCATTTTCTTCATTATGCTCTCGTACATTTCCTGTTCATACTTAAGGCAGCACATCAGCCTGCCGCAAATACCGGATATTTTTGTAGGGTTTAGCGACAGGTTTTGTATCTTTGCCATTTTTATGGAGACAGGCTCAAACTCGCCCAGGTGTGAGCTGCAGCACATAGTACGGCCACAGGGTCCCAGACCGCCTATCATTTTGGCCTCGTCCCTTACACCTATCTGTCTAAGCTCTATACGGGTCTTAAATATGGCGGCCAGGTCTTTCACCAGTTCCCTGAAATCCACCCTGCCCTCGGCAGTAAAATAGAATATAATTTTATTATTGTCAAAGGTATATTCCACGTCCACCAGTTTCATTACAAGGTCGTGTTCCTGGATCTTCTTCAGACAAATGTTAAAGGCCCTTTTTTCCTTTTTACGGTTTTCCTTAACCTTTTTATCATCCTCGGGGGTAGCCACCCTGATCACCTTCTTCAAGGGTGCGACTATTTCTTCTTCGCTGACCTCCTTGGGGCCCACCACCACCTCGCCGTATTCAATACCCCTTACCGTTTCGACTATAACATGATCCCCTACTTTTATATCGAGGTTGCCCGGTTCAAAATAATATATTTTACCCGCTTTTTTAAAGCGTACACCTACCACTGTCGGCATGTAACGACCTCCTGTATCCTTAATAACATAACTTCCATGGTCAATCTATAATTACTGTTGCTAAGCAGTAATTGTTTTGTCTCTTCAATTATACTAATGATATACTTAATGCAGCCGGTTGTAAAGTTAATAGCGTGTTTCGCTAACATATTCCTTTTGTCAACATTGATAAGCGCTCCTTGCGGCCATTCCTTAAGCATTATAATATCCCTCATCCATAAAATTATAAAATCCAAAATTTCAAAAACCCTATCCTCATTTTCCACAAAAAACTCGGTGTTTTTTATTATGGAAGTGCTGTCGCCCTGGAGGATACTATGGATTAGACGGATAATTTCCTCCCTTTGTTGTTGGAAATTTTCATTTTCAACTACCTCCACCGCTTTGCCCACAATACCGTGGGAATAGGCAGCGGCAAAGGAAATATACCCGGGGGAAGCCTTATACTTTTTTTGCAAATATTCTTCCAGAAGGTTTATGGACACCGGCTTTAGTATCACCTGCTGACACCGGGACAGTACCGTGGGCAGCAGCTGACTGCCGGAATCGGCCGTCATAAGGATGACAGCGTGGCCGACAGGCTCCTCCAGGGTCTTTAGCAGGGCGTTTTGTGCCTGGACGGTCATTAAGTGGCAATCGTCTATTAGGTATACCTTACGGCCGCGGTGAAAGGGCTTGACGGCGATATCCCTTTGAAGATCCCTAACGGCATCTATGGATATGCTGTTTTTTACGGGTTGTATATGCAAAAAATCCGGGTGGTTGCCGGAACTGAACCTGAGGCAGCTGCTACACCGGCCGCAGGGACGGTCTGCCCCTCCGACAGCAGCGGCACCGGTAGAAGCGGCGCCGGAGCTCGACCCTTCAGGTGAAAGTGTCGCAGCAGCCGAGTCGGTAAGGCCTGGGCCATCGTAGCTCGATCCTTCGGAAGAACCCACAGCAGCTGGGCCGGAAGTGGCCGAGCCAGCAGCATAACCCCCGAGCTCGGAACTCGCATCAGCAGAATCGATAGGAACCGAATGGGCAGAAGCCGGATCCCCGGGAGAAAAAGTCTCAGCATTCGGGCCGGGAAAAATTGGGCCATTGGAAACCTGATTCCCGGGAAAAGGGGCGTTAGTAGTTGGATCTACCTGAGATAAACTCGCATCGGCACAATCAGTAGGAACCGGGTGCGCGGTGGCAGAACATAAAAGCCCTTGGGCAAATATCTTGGCAAGCAGCGTCTTGCCTATACCTTTAGGCCCCAAAAACAGGTAGGCATGGACCACTTTACCATGCTCCAATTGTTTTTTTAGATTATCGACCACAGCGGCCTGTCCCAAAACTTGCGAAAAACCCACCTGTCTTTCCCCTTTCTGCAAAGCACGGGCTTGAAATAATCTATTTTCCAAGCCACTCCGTTACGCACCATACACCCAACATCTATAAATAACCAGCGTTATAAAAAGATTTTTATTGCATAAAATCTATGCTGCATTTTATCACATTAATTTTATAGATTATGTTTTATAAAAACCGAAATTACATTATATTACTGTGTTATTACATTGTAAAAGTGTGCATTATGTTGTATGCTGCATATCATATAAAAACCTGTGCTACTAAATTATATAAATAAATCCAGTAACAGTCCCCTGATTTCCCCTATCCGTTCCAACAGGTTCAAGGTATCCTGTTCCTTTTCAACCAATTTGCGGGTCAATTCCTCCAGGTGATTGTTCACCCGTTTAATAATGGAATATATCTTCTGCCTGCCCCTCCTGTCAAAATTTGCAGTGGTGCTTTTTTTAAAGGCATTGTTGAGCACCGTGCTGAGAAACCGGCTTACCAGCCTTTTATACTCCAGCAAATCCCTGATGTTGGATTTTTCGGCCAGCCTTTCGCCCGCTTTGTCTATATCCTCAAGGAGCTGGTACAACTGTTGGTTCAAATCTTCGGCATCGGCCTTGGCCAACACATCCTTAAAGGGGGTGGACGATTTCCCCTTTCTGTCCACCACATCGGCATTCATCTTTGTAACAGGCCGAGACGCATTTTTCACATCGGTTATTTTCATTTCAACACCCCGACTCCCTTATCCATCAATGAATTTATCAGCCCTTATGCCGCACCGTAGCAGCAACCGGTTTCATCCGTACTAACTTTTCGTTTTAATCCCAGATATGGGCTTTAAGCTCCTTCATTTAACAATTACATTATATCTTAAAATTTTAGCAAATAAAAGAAGAAGGGTGGGGCTTTAAAGGTTGAACATCGAGTCAACTTTCCAAGCCCAACCCCATCACCGCTTGGTAGATTTGCTGATGGATTTCGTCCACCGACTTGAGTCGGCCGTCCCGAACGCAGTCTATCCGAATCCACCCGTATCTTTTAGCCACCATAAGGGCATTGTTATATGAAGCCTGTAAATGCTTAAGGCTGCCCTCGTGGATATCCTTTGTCTGCTGCCCGGTAAACTTATTGGCCCTGTTGGCTATCAACCGACTGCTGACGCTGGGGGGAACATCTAAAAATACCACGCAATCCGGCCGGGGCAGCTGGAATAAATTAAATTCAAAGTCCCACAGCCAATCAAGAAACCGCTGTCTTTCGTCATTATCGATTATCTTGGCCGCCTGATGCACCATATTGGAGGTGGTGTACCTATCGGCCAGCACAATGCCGCCCTCATCATAAAACTTCTTCCAATCCTTTATATAGGAGGCATACCGATCCACGGCATAAAAGGCCGAGGCGGCATAGGGATTTACCTTATCGGGATCGGTACCAAACTCCCCCTGTAAATACATCTTTATCAGGGCCGAAGACGGGCTGTCGTAGTTGGGGTATTCCACTTTTTTTACCCTGTATCCTTCTCTACACAGCCGTTCATACAGCTTTGAAGTCTGGGTGGCCTTACCGCTGCCGTCACCGGCTTCTATTATAATGAGTTTACCCCCCATGGTCATTCTACCTCCGTCCATTGCTTAGTCTATGCTTATTGCTTAATCTATTATAACCGGGCGTCATACCATACCAGGCGCCGTACCGTATCAGTCACCGTCCCTAACCAAACGCCGTACTATACCGGCATCGTACCGCACTGAATACCCTACCCATATCGGGTGTCATATCCACATAGAATACTGTGTTATGCCGGATATCATATCGTACCGGATACCGTGCACACCGGATGAGATATCCATATCGATAGCCGTACCGTTATCCGAATTCTATCTGTCACGCGCTACGCCCCCACTTGTTTCTTATCACCCGAGGGCTATATTTTTACTTAATACAATCTTATTTCAGCCATTTTATCTTGACCGGGCACAATTCTTTTTTGCACAATTTTATTTCCAATTTAATTTATTTACCCGCATTACTTAAGAAACATATCCTCATTATAACCGACCTGTTCACAGATCACATCCTCATTTACTCGCTCTACTTAAGGGCAACATCGTCATTTGCCTGCCCTGTTTAAGAATCATGCCCTTATTTGCCCGATGCTATCTATCGTTAACTACCAACAACTCTTCTTCCGCCCTTAGGCCTACAATACTGCCTCCCGTTTTTTTAATGTACTCAATATATTCTATCCCATCCCGGGTAACCACCTCACCGGGACACAAAAGGGGTATGCCCGGCGGATATACCGACACCAGGGCGGCACTTACCCGGCCCGCACTTTGGTGTATGGGCACCGCCGTAGTAGGCCCCAAAACAGCCTGCCTGGGAGGCATTATCCCCTCACCCATGGCGGGAAGTGTCGTATAAAAATCCGCAACGGCCGCCGGACAACCCGCACCGTCGCCGGGTCTGCTCCCATATTTCCCTACAACCTTCCGGAAGGCGTCGACGGTATAGCCATACATGTCAAAATCATCGAAAACGGTGGTCAGTAGCATAAGGTGGTTGGGCGCAGACAATTCTACGGAAATGCCCCATTTATGCCACAATTGCTCCTCCATTTGATAACCGGTCATGATATCTCCGGTTTTTACGGTTACCTTGGTAGGATCTAAGGCACAAACTCCAAACCTACCGGCCATCTCCCGGCCCAAAACTTTCAGTCCCTCAATTCCTTCCAGTCCCCGGCGTAAAAGTTTTACCTTCTCCAGTAGTATTTGCATCATGCCCTCGCCTTCCCGGGCTATCTTATCCACAGCCAGGTCGATGGAGGACATGAGTATATAAGAAGGGCTGGTGGTTTGTACCATGCTAACCATTGTACACAACCTGTCCACATCCACCCGATGGCCCTTGACATGAAGCAGCGCCGTCTGGTTCAGCCCGTTCAACGTTTTGTGGATGCTGCTCACCCACATATCCGCGCCGCAGCTTGCAATATCCTCAGGTAAGTTGGGGGACAACCCTAAATGGGCGCCGTGGGCACCGTCCACAAGAAGCAGTTTACCATAAAGGTGGACTGTATCGGCAATGTCCCTAAGATATCCACAAAGGCCATAATAGTTGGGATAAGTCACCAGCACCGCCCTGGCATCCGGATGCATGGCCAGGGCCTGCCTTACCTGGTCGGGGGTACAACAGCCGGTAATACCATACTCCTCTATAAAAGACGGGGTTATGTACACCGGACGCAAACCCGCCAGCACGACGGCGGACAATACCGACCTGTGGCAGTCCCGGGAAATAATAATTTTATCCCCGGGACGGCAGGCGGCAAGCATCATGGCATGGATACCGCAGGTGCTGCCATTGACCAATATAAAGCTTGTATCCCCGCCGAATACCTCGGCAGCCTTTTGCTGGAGCTTTAATATTTCGCCTTGGGGAAAGTGAAGGTTGTCCATCCCCAAGGTTTCGGTAACGTCCAGCAGGGGCATGTAAGCCTTAAAATCATCAGCCAATCCCAAACCGCCCTTGTGGCCGGGCATGTGAAAACCAACCTTTTTTTGTTTTATATGCCGTAAAATGCCGTTAAATAACGGCGTATTCCTTTTCACTACATCCCTCCTAAAATATTATAACATAATTCCTTTTGGACAAACTATATATGAGGTGATGCCCATGGAGGAAAAGATGAAGATACATCGGGTAATGAAAATGCTGGATAAGAATATCCCCGATGCAGAAATCGCCCGGTCCCTCGACATTAGCATGGACGAACTCCGGGCATATAAGGCAAAGGCAGCCTATCAGGAATGGAAGGAACGCCAGCGGAAGATTAAAAATAGACTAAAACTTTTTTAATCCCCAAACCATATAACTTTGATAATATCTTTGAAAACAGCATAGGAAGGATGATCAACCTCGGTCTTTACAAGGTTTTGCTCACACTCGCCGCAAATATTTTTGCCTAATATGGATATATTAGGCCTTTTTCTTTTGTGGCAGATTATACAGGGTAAAAAGGTTGTTAAAAACATACCCTCACCATCTTTTTAACTTCATTATTGACATTCATATAATATCTTATTCATGGTACTTATGATGGGTTAGTACCTTTATTACCGCCGACTGTCCCTTTTTAATCCCCACAAATAGCACCTTTTGGACACTTTGCCAATATTATATATATAAGAAGAAATACGAATGTATATAAATAGGAGGTTTTTATATGCATAAAAACAGCATGATAAAAAAAAGTCCCCAATGCCGAAAATGTTTATGTGAATTTAACCGCCTTGAGGAAGCACGTTTCTGGTCCAGGATAATGGAAGAGCATGCCCTTTTTATTAAACTTGGTCTGCCCGCAGACCAACCGGCATTAAGGGAAAAAGCCCAGGAATTTATTGATAGATTTGCAGTTTTACGAAAAAGATTAAATAAGGTATGCAAACTTGAAGGAAAACTTTTGGAAGACTTAATAAACGCAGTCAAAGATATAATCGAATTTAAGGCTAAACTTTTAAGGCTTCTTATTCAATGTAAAGCGGAGCCGGGGAGCAACTATCCCCTTCTGTTGGACCATATTAGAAGGGAAGCAATGCATTTTCTAAATCTGTTGCGCACACCGGTAGCCAAAGACCCATTGTCCATGCTTTTACAGGAAGAAGTATTTTGGCTTCGGATAATGAAGGAGCATATAGAATTTATTATACACTTGCTGGATCCGTCGGAAAGGGAATTAATAAATCAGGCCCAAGAGCTGAGGAAAACTTTCTCGCGGCTACTTGAAACCGCCCGGGATTTGGAATCTATGAATGAAACCAAGCCCAAAAGATTTAATACCGTATTGCGCTTTACCAAAGACGTTATTAACAGCACCATTCAACTTCGCAACTTTAAAGCGGCTGCCTTTGAATTGGCAAAGCTGTGTAAGTTATTGAGCATTGTTTCAACCCCGCTCTTGCTTGACCATGTAAGGCGTGAGGCGGACAAATTTATCAACGAGATGAAGGTACTATTGCCGGAAGTCAAAAAATGTACCTCTGCTTTTAGGGAAAATGATAAAACTTTATCCGACTGATTAAAGTAATTAATGTTATTACTGCAATTAAAGCCGACAAAAGAAGAAAATGGAGCAAACCCATTTCAAATAAGATAGAAACCACTATTACAAACAATGCTCGCATCAGACTTGGTACTCGCAACAGACTCAATATCCGTACCGGACTAAGTAGTGGCATCAGGCACTGTATCCACACCAAATCCAGTATTTGCGCCAGACTCAGTGCCTACGCTCACATCTAGTACCTCCACCAGGCTAATTAGCCGTACCAAGCCGCCTGGAGTACAACCGGTACTCCGGGTTACATAACTCTAAAAACAAAAAAAGGCGGAGGTTATCCGGCCTTTTTGGGCATAAAAAAAATAATCCGGCAGCGTCTTACTCTCCCAGGCGGTCACCCGCCAAGTACCATCAGCGCTGAAGGGCTTAACTTCTGTGTTCGGGATG
>DUOD01000015.1 GCA_012838995.1 Clostridiales bacterium | reverse complement strand
AATTCTAGCAATTCTTTTGACAGCAGTGTTAATGTTGACTTTGGTAGCATGCAATAACCAAGGGGAACCCCAGCAGGAGGCTCCCTCCGGGGAAAGCGATAAGAAATTTACCTTTGGTTATATAGCATGGAACCTAAAGGACGAATGGAACACGTATGGTATGGAGGCCTTCTGCTGGGCGGCAGATCAAAAGGGCGTGGAAGTTATTACCGTTGACGGTAATAATGACCCTGCAACACAGGTGTCATTGGCAGAGGACGTTATTAATAAGGGCGTAGATGGAATTTCCCTATTCCCATGTACACCGGAAGTAGGTGCCACAATTGTAAGAATGTGCAACGAAGCCAATATACCTATATCAATAGAAAATATTTTCTTACCTGAAGATACAGAAGGAGAAGTGGTAGGCCAGGTTGCTTGTTTATACGCTGATATAGGTTATGCGGCTATTAAGTATGCTGCAGAAAAATATCCCGGCTGCAAGCTGCTGTATTGCGCAGGCGCCAAAGGTATGGGCGTTTATGAAGAGTATCAAAAGGGTGTTGACAAGGCCATTGAGGATTTCGGCGACAAGGTTACCATTGTTGGCATAGTACACGGAGATTGGGAAACAGAAAAATCAATGCAGGTTACCCAGGACTTCATAACTTCAGGCCAAAGCGATTTCCAAGTAGTATTTGCCAATAATGACTTACAGGCACGGGGTGTCTACAATGCCCTTAAAGAAGCAGGTATGGAAAATGATGTAAAGATAATTTCTACAGGCGGAGCACCGGTGGCTTTCGAAATGATAAAAGAAGGAACCCAGCACGCCAACATGACTGCTCCTGTTAATATTCAAGGATTGGTTACCTTCAGGAATTTATGGCAGTATGTAAACGGTGTAGAAATAGAAGAAAAGAAGCTGCCCTTGCCCGTTATTCCAGTCGATATAGACAACATAGATACCGAAGCTATACACTGGCAAGATAATGAAGCCGCACTAAAATTTATCGGTGGTATAGAACCATAAGGTTATCCAATGTATAAGGCTTTATTATACGGTTTCACTGCCTAGGCAGTGAAACCGTATAATAATCATTATTCTAGAATGGGCTGGTGAAAGACGTATGGATTATGAAGGCAAAAAACCTATAATTGAGATGAAGAACATTGTCAAGACCTTTCCCGGTGTTGTGGCGTTAAATAATATGACTATAGATCTTTATGAAGGGGAAATACACTGTATAGTGGGAGAAAACGGTGCCGGCAAATCGACCCTTATGAAGATACTGGCAGGTGCCTATACCCCCGACAGCGGGGAAATATTTATCGATAACAAGGTATATAAAGGTATGACTGCCGCTTTGTCTCGGGACCTTGGCATCAATATTATTTATCAGGAAAATCTATTGGTACCCGCTATGAATGTTGTAGAGAATATATTTGTTGGCCAGGAGATTTCAAAGGGTGGATTTGTGGATAAAGCCCAAATGTTTAAGAGGGCAAGGGAACTATGCGAGTCATTGGGTATAGAGCTCAATCTTAACCAAACCATAGAAAATCTAAGTGTGTCGGAACAGCAATTTGTTAAAATTCTTAAGGCTCTAAGTACTAATCCGAGGATACTGATTATGGATGAGCCTACATCAATGTTTAATGTGGAAGATGCCAACCGTGTTCTTAATCTTGTAAAAAGGGTAGCTAGCAATGGGGTAAGTATACTCTATATATCTCACTATTTGAAGGAAATAGTGCAAATTGCCGACCGGATTACCGTTATACGCGACGGTATGCCCATCAATACATATTACAATCCTGACAAAAATATAGACCTGGATATAATCGTACGGGATATGGTGGGTAGACCGGTGGATATGTTCTATGAAAAGGAAAGCCATGATATAGGTGATGTCATTTTTCAGGTTGAAAAACTAAAACTTGATAAGGATTCACCTGAAGTTAGCTTTGATGTACGAAAAGGAGAGATTCTAGGCATTGCGGGCATGGTAGGTTCGGGCAGGACGGAAATTGCCAATGCGATTGTGGGCGCCTGTAAGAAATACAGTGGCACTATAAAATACAAAGGTAAAGAACTGAACATTAACAAACCCAGTGACAGTATTAGATATGGTATAGCCTATATTACTGAAGACAGGCAAAGGCTTGGGCTTATGCTGGAAGCCAATATTATAGAAAATCTTACAATAGTTGGGTTTCATACTAAGATAAAGGGGTTTTTTGTAAATGTAAAAAAACATTTTGTACTGGTTTCGGATATTATTAATAACCTAAAGATAAAAATGGCTTCACCCTTTCAAGCGGTTAAAAATCTCAGTGGTGGTAATCAACAGAAAGTAGTCCTTGGAAAGTGGTTATTTTCCGATAGTAGTTTGTTCATATTTGATGAACCGACGAGGGGAATTGACGTAAACGCAAAGGCGGAGTTTTATAAGATAATGTCCAATTTGACAAAAGAAGGCAAGTCGATAATACTCATTTCATCTGACATGCCAGAGCTTATTTCTATGTCTGACAGGATTGCGGTACTTAGAAAAGGAAGGATCGTAAAAATACTGGAAAAAGACGAGATATCAGAAAACTCAATAATTAGATATGCGTTGGAGGTAAAAGAAGATGTTTCAGACCAAAAAGTTGGATAGTACAACAAAAACAAAAAATTCATACGTAAATGGATATGGGTCCTTTGACCTAAAAATGGCCATCAGGGATCAACGGTTTTTACTGCTATTAATCATTGTAGTAATAGCTATTGTTGTTGGTAGTCTAAACCCCAGATTTTTGGGCATTCAAAATATAGTGGCAATATTCCAACAAATATCTGTCCAAGGTGTGCTTACAATGGCCATGGCCATTCTCTTACTGTCGGGAGGCATAGATCTTTCCATTGGAAATATAATGATACTAGCGGGTATTGTCATGTCAAAGATGTTAATATCAGGTATAGAAGTAGGGCCCACCGTATTAACGGGAATAGCAGTTGCAGTGGGTTGTGGATTGTTGAACGGGGTAATAATAGCAAAGAGTAGATGTATGCCTTTAATTATTTCCTTGGGGATGAGTGGGATATATTTTGGTGCTTCCTTACTTCTTTCTGAAGGTAAGTTCATGTCATTTAGTCAGGCCTTTGAAGGATTGCGAATTTTGCGCCTGTTTGAAGTTATCCCCGTCACACTTTTTATATTCTTATTTATGGTAATTATTGCATCGATAATGGTTAACCGTACAAAATTCGGCAGAAGAATCGTGGCTATTGGCGGTAATGAAGAAAATGCGTTTTTATCAGGTATAAAAGTAGATTCATATAAAATTGCATGTTACACCATAAGTGGTTTATATTGCGGGATTGGGTCAATACTGTATGCGTCCCGTCTGGATTCCATTACAGCTGCAGGTGGCAGTGGTTATGAACTTACCGCCCTTACAGGAGCGATAATCGGTGGTATAACCTTTGATGGTGGAAAGGGTACTATCTTAGGAGCCTTCTTCGGGGTTATTTTCATGGGTATAATAACAAATGCCATGACGGTATTGAATATTAATACCTATATTCAAGAGATCGTTTCCGGTGCTATTATTGTAGCGGCAATTATTATCAGTAATTATAACAATACCCGTGCAAGAATATAACCCGTTGGCATTAAGGTTATAAAAAAATGATTTTACTTTATATCAATTGAAGGTAACTGGGGATTCCTATAAAGGTTGGAAATATTGTTATAATATTGGAAATATGCTATAATAAACTTCAAATTTATTGAAGAAATATGTTGAAATATGAGGAAAGGCAATGATTAACATTAATAAACTCGAGCTAAGTGAAAAAGAACAAAACATACTAAGTATTTTAAATGCTATTTTATCATCAAATGAAATTGCCCCGAATGATATAGCTCAACAGACTGGTTTAAGTCCCTCCACCTTAAGCAGAGTTTTAAACCGATTAAAGAAAAAAAAGTTAATTGTGGATATAGGTAAGGAAAATACTGAAAAGGGAAGGCGTCCCGGTCTTGTTAGTTTTAATGACAATTATGGTCATCTGCTGCATTTCAATATAACCCATGATTCTATAACCGGTTATATTGCCAATATCGGAGGCACGGTGTATGATCGGTATCAAGCTTTTTTTAAAAATGACAACACCCTTGAAGATGTTTCGGATGTGTTGAGCAGTGTATATAAAAAGCTTGCTAAGAAGAATTTTTCATCAAAGACCAGAATACTCGCTTCTGGTATTTCATTACCCGGGGTGGTAAATGAAAAGGATCGTTTGGTACAAAGGATACCCGACGTATTTTCCTTTAACGATATTGATGTGTTTGATTATACTGAGAAGCTATTAAAAACTCCTGTCATTGTCAATAACGTATCGAGGCTGGGGGCAATTGGACAACACATTGGCAGCTATCCCGAAAATAATAATATAGTATATCTGGAGATAACCAATTCCATTGGAATAGGGGCAGGGGTACTGATCGATGGAGAATTGTTAAAGGGTTCCAATTATTATGCCGGTGAAATAGGATACCTGTATTTTGACTTAAAGAATTTTTCCGACGATCCCAAGGAAAATATCGGCTGCCTTGAGAATTACGCAGGATTGAAAGCTCTTTATGAAAAGATTACTGATGTAATGGACCGAGGAGGGGCGAGTGTATTAAAAGGCCTTATTGCTGAGGAAAAATCCTCTAAACTCAGCTTAAGACTTATAGAACGGGCTGCTGAACTGGGGGATGAGGACGTATCAAATATATTGGAAAATGTGCTTAAGGTATGGTCTATAGCGATAATAAATATTAATTTGCTTATTAATCCTGATTTTATAGTAATAGGGGGCGCCATTTCCCCAGAGAACACATATATTCTAAGCAGAATCCAGGATATGGTATCAAGAGACCGATTTTTCAAACCTGAGATCAGGATTAGCCAATTGGGTGATAAGGCCCAGTTGATAGGAGGAATTTATCTACTACAACAGTACGTTTATAACAATATAATAGCAAAGGAAGCAATACGGTAACATTTCTTTTATATCGTATTGCAGAAAAAATATATAGGGGGGAAGGGTACAGTGAAGAAAGGAATTAATTT
>DUOD01000001.1 GCA_012838995.1 Clostridiales bacterium | reverse complement strand
TTGTACGTTGTGGGTTCAATCAGGGATGTAACCGAGAAAAGGCAGAGGGAAGAAAGGATTAAATATCTAAGTTATCATGATGAATTGACCGGCCTGTATAACCGCACCTATTTTAAGGAGAAAATAAGGGAAGTGGATGGCGAAGGGTGGTTTCCTTTAAGCGTTATAATGGGAGATTTAAACGGGCTTAAAATAGTGAATGACGCTTTTGGTCACAGCGAGGGGGATAAGCTGCTTAAGAAGATGGCATCCATACTAAAGGGTGTATGCAGGCAGGAGGATGTGGTATGCCGAATAGGAGGGGATGAATTCGTTATTCTCCTGCCGGGTATCGATAAAGATCGGGCTTTGGAAATTAAGGCCAGGATAACGGATCAGTGCAACAAGCAGCCCCCCGATCCGATACAGCCCAGCATAGCCCTGGGCATGGCTGCAAAAGACAGTATCCACCAGAAGATGGATTTTGTCCTAAAGCAAGCAGAGGATAGTATGTATCATAATAAACTGTTGTCCAGTAAGGAAACCAAGAGGATAATTATTTCAACTTTGTTAAGAAGCTTGAGGGAGCGTACCCACGAGACCGAAGACCACTGTCGAAGGCTACAAAAGCTGTCCATCCAACTGGGTAGGGCGTGTGGCCTGACCGACAAACAGATAAACGAACTGGAACTGTTGTCTTTTCTCCACGATATTGGTAAAATATCAATATCCCGGCATATATTGCAAAAAGAGGAGAGATTGACGGGCGACGAATGGGATGTTATCAAAAGACACTGTGAAATAGGCTATAGGATTACGGCGGCCGCTCCCGAACTGGCTACCATTGCAGAGGCCATATTAAGTCACCACGAGCACTGGGACGGCAACGGTTATCCCCTGGGTCTTAAGGGGGAGGCCATACCCATAACCTCCCGAATCATTGCGGTAGTGGATGCCTTTGACGCCATGACCAATGGAAGGCCGTATCGCAGATCTATGTCCCAGGGCGAGGCCGTCGAGGAGCTTAGAAAAAAGGCGGGCACCCAGTTCGATCCCAGGATAGTGGAAGGTTTTATAAATATTGTATTACGATACTGATATCTGTTATTGGTTTTTCGTTGCAAATATTTCACAATAAACGAAGGGGATGATAGAATGGATGTAATACAAGCCATAAAGTCCAGACGAAGCATAAGAAGTTTTGACAACGACAGACCGGTGGAGGATGATATATTAAAGGAAATAATAACCTGTGGAACATGGGCACCTTCAGCCCACAACAGGCAACCCTGGCGTTTTGTAGTGATCAGGGACCCAAAGAAAAAGGAAATGATGGCAAAGCGTTCAAGATGGGCAAAATTTCTTACCAAAACACCGGTGGCCATAATAGTTGTAGCCGATTTTAGCCGTAGAAGGAAGGTCAGCGGCGATGATGTCGTTACCCATTTTTGCATCCAGGATACGGCAGCAGCCATACAGAATATCCTGCTTGCCGCAACGAGTTTCGGGCTGGGCACCTGCTGGATAGGCGATTTTGACGAAGAACAACTGACCGAGATGTGTAACATACCCGAGGGCTGGAATCCGGTAGGTATAATCGCCCTGGGATATCCCCATCCCGATTTCAAGACGGGCACGCCCAGGAGAAAGGCCCTAGAGGAAGTTATGTTTTATGAAACCTTATAAGAAATACCCTGTATCCATAACCGGGCAGGGTATTTTTTATTGTATATGGCATTATAGCAAGTTTTGACCGGATGGATGAGTATTAAGGGGGAAAATCAAGCCCGTCAACCTTGACCCGATGTATATTTAATGATACTATGAAGTAGTTATAGACATTTTTTTTAATTTTACAGGAGACTTTATGAAGAAAAAATACTTAACACTGATTTACCTAATTATAAATATAGCAATAATTATCGTAATCGGTGCCTTGGATCCCCATATAACGGATTTTCCCAAGATATTCGCTCAAATAAAGGTATCCTGGATAATGATCACCCTGGCGGCCACTGTGGGCTGCTGGATAATGGACGGACTGCTTCTTAAGTACTCCGTTGGCGCGATTAGGGAACACAAAAGTTTTTTAAAATATATGAAAATATCCATAATCGGCCATTACTACCATTCTGTTACACCCATGGCCACCGGTGGTCAGCCCGTTCAGGTGTATTATATGACAAAGATAGGCATACCCGCCGGCTGTGCCAGTTCTGCAATGGCCATCAAGTTTCTGGTATACCAGGCGGTATTATCCGTCTATTCTATAACTGCCTTTATACTAAAAGGGAGCTTTATGATTGGCTATTCCAAGATATTGTTTAATGCTTCCGTTGTAGGGTTGTGTATCAGTATAGGTTCGGTAATCCTTGTTTATTCATTATCGATAAACGAAGGTATTGTAAAGAAAATGGTCTTTGGCATGTTGAAATTTTTAGGTAAAATACGCGTAATTAAGGATGTTGAGGCGGCAAGGGAAAATATAGTACATCATATTGAAGACTTTAGCAAAAGCATACGCATGGTGCGGGGTAATTATAAAGCGCTTTTGTTATTGGTGCTGTTTACCGTTATACAGATGACGCTGAACTTTAGCATTACCTATTTTGTATACAGGGCCTTCGGATTGCAACAAGAGACATGGTTTAACATCCTTTTTGTGCAGGCTTTCCTGTATGCCGGTATATCCTATTTTCCGACACCGGGTGCTTCCGGCGCTTCGGAGGGTGGTTTTTATTCCCTTTTCAAGTTATTTTTCTTCAGTGACGTGATTTTCGCCTCATTGCTGCTGTGGAGATTTTTTACCTATTATATAAATATTATTGTAGGGCTTATAGCAATATTTTTAGACGGATTTAAAAAAATGTCCAAACCCACCGCCATAAATTCTTGAAACCGATACAAGTTATGGTATATAATAAACAGTTTAACTGTTGACAATGGACGGCCGAGTATGTATAATGGTTACTACAGAACATTGCATAATAAAATATATTGTGGCAACACTAGTATTATAATAATATGATGACCTTAATAGGTCATTTTGTTTCTGACAAAGTAAATAATTTTTGGCCGTGCTAGATGGGGAGGTAGCGGTGCCCTGAACCTGCAACCCGCTATAGCAGGATCGAAGGCCTGGTATGAGGTATATGTTTGTAGGGCTGGAGCAGTCAAGTGGCGAAGATTTCTGGGTCCTACGCAACGGGAAGCTGTAAACCCCGTCAGGTCCGGAAGGAAGCAGCGGTAAGCAGTGTCTCCCGTGTGCCGCAGGGTAGCCTGGAAGGAGTTAACTGGCTGAATACCGTCTATGAATGTATATCGAAACCAGGGCACGGCCATTATATTTTATAAGGCCATCCGGTACATTCCGGATGGCCTATGTTTTTTAAAGTTTTTATTTTTCTTGGTCAATGGCCCACAGCCCGGGTGTTTAAAGTAGATTTAAAGGTTAGAACTTAACATCAACAAGTTGTCTAAAGCTCTTTAGAGAAGACCGTGGAATAGCCTTAAAGGTTGGCAACATAACAGCTCCACCATGCAGCAAACCTTAGTAACTGTTGTTATCTCGCCCGGTATTTGGTAGGGCGTTTCCTTTAAAGGGATACTATATTCCCTGCTGCGCTCGCTGCTTGCTCAGCGTGACCGGTTAGTTTTATGCCGGTTTGGCAAAGTGGACTTTATATTGTCTAAAGATTTCCCTGCGGTTTTACGGAGCATGGAATTTGATTTTCTTATCAATGAATGAGTAATGTGCTATAATAAAGTATGATAATTTCGGGGCGGTGATAAAGTGGGATACACGGCATTGTACAGAAAATGGAGGCCCAAAACCTTTAAGGATATAATAGGTCAGAGCCATATAACGGTTACCCTGGAGAACCAGATTTTAACGGGCAGTGTGGCCCACGCCTATCTGTTTTCCGGTGGCAGGGGTACGGGGAAGACCAGCACTGCCAAGGTATTCGCCAGGGCCATTAATTGTTTGGACAGACAAAAGGCCGATCCCTGCAATAAATGCCAAGTTTGCATTAACATAAGCAAGGATACCGTTATGGACATATTGGAAATAGACGCTGCTTCCAATAACGGGGTAAACGAGATAAGGGAACTTAGGGAAAACGTGAAATATACCCCCACCGTGGGAAGGTATAAGGTGTATATCATAGACGAGGTACACATGCTGTCCACCGGTGCCTTTAATGCCCTGCTCAAGACCTTGGAAGAGCCTCCTGATCATGTGGTGTTTATTTTGGCCACCACCGAGCCCTATAAACTTCCTGCCACCATTACCTCCAGGTGCCAGTGTTATAACTTCAAAAGGATATCCACCCGGGATATTTCCTCCAGGCTGGCCGATGTAATTGCTTCCCTTAACCTGGAGGCCCAGCCCGAGGCCATAGACGCCATAGCCCGGGCGGCCGACGGCAGTCTTCGGGATGCTCTCAGTCTCCTGGATCGTACAGTGTCCTATGGAATGGAGCGGCTTACCATGGATAGGGTTAACGACCTGTTGGGCATGGCATCCAACCGGCAGCTTATTCGCATGGTGGACGGGTATATTAACAGGGATATTCCCCAATGTCTGGATACTGTGCATAAATTATACAATGACGGCGGGGATATTCAACATTTTATAAAACAGCTGATAGACTATTACAGAAATCTTTTAATAATAAAAGTATGCAAACAACCCGACCGGCTTTTGGATGTGGACGAAACCACCATGGCCCATCTCACCAAGCAGGCAAAAAAGGTGGATCAAAACACCATTACACGGACGGTTCATATATTGTCCGAAACCGAGGACCGGTGCAAATGGTCCAGCCGGCCAAGGGTGCTGCTGGAAATGGCGGTTGTCGATATATGTAAACCCCAGGTGGATCAATCCCTTGAGGGACTTATGGAAAGGGTGTCCATTCTGGAAGAAATGCTGGAGAACAAGGCATTGGACCAGAAGGCCGGCCAAACTTATCCCCGGGTTTCAGGAAAAAACCATACTGATAGGTTGGACGATGCCCGGATATCCGACGGGGAAGTATCCGTTGGCGGTAAACCGGCAGGTGTGCAAAGTCCGGCGGAAGGGCATCAAGGAGAGAAGAACATCCATCAGGCCGATGTTTTGAAAGTGGCAAACCGGCAGACTGAAGCTGAAGAGATAAAACAGTCCCCATCGTTGGAAAAGGATGATCAGCCTCTCTTTATGGAAAGGTCAGGCCAAGCAGGTTCGATGGAAAAAGCCGAACAGCCCGGCCCCATGGAGGGGGATGGAGGCACGGAAGGCAAGTCATTGACATCAAGCTCTGCGGAAGACAGCAGTTTGACTTCTACGTCCAGCGATCCGGTAAAGGAACAAGGTGGTAAACGGGCGCTTGCTAAGGGGGAAGTGGCGGAGGACCAAACTTCCGATGAAATCCTAACCATATCCAAGCATTGGCCCCAGATATTGGATAACGCAAAAAAGCAAAAGGAAATGCTCATCTCCACCTTTATGCACTTGGGCAAGCCAATTGCCGTAAAGGGCGGGGATGTATATATCGAATTTCCGAAAGAGGCCCAGATGCACATGGATATGCTCAACACCGATGAGCGGCGGGCCATTATCGGGGATATTATATATAAGATATGCGGCAAGCAATATGGAGTTAAGTTTGTTGCCCAAAAGAAAGAAAGCGGCAATCATCTGGAGGATATGGACAAATTTGTGAACACCATAGTAAATGAAATAGGCATAGACAATGTGGATATTATTGAATAAAAAGCGTTATTGGCTGATTAATACCGCTGAAAATCTGTTATAATATCTCTGTATAGAAATATAATAGGGTGAAAGATAAGGAGGATGAATGTTATGGCAAGAGGTGGCTTTCGGGGCATGGGAAATATGAATAGTATGATAAAACAGGCACAAAAAATGCAAAAGGAAATGGCAAAGCTACAGGCCGAGCTTGAAGAGAAAACGGTGGAAGCCTCTGCCGGCGGCGGTGTGGTAACGGTTGTAGCAACGGGTAAAAAGGAGATCCGTGAAATCATTATTAAACCCGAAGCCGTTGATCCCGATGATGTGGAAATGCTCCAGGATCTGGTGATGGCTGCGGTGAATGAAGCTCTCAGGAAGGCTGAGGAAATGGTGAACACGGAAATGGGAAAAATAACGGGAGGATTGAACCTGGGAGGATTGTTCTAGTTGATAAACTACTATATTGAGCCCATTGCCAAACTGATAAATGAATTATCCAAGCTCCCGGGTATAGGCAACAGGACGGCCCAAAGATTGGCTTTTTATATTATCAACATGTCTTCCGACGATGTGGATAATTTGGCCAGGGCAATAAGCGAAGCAAAGGAAAAAATAATGTATTGCAATATTTGCAATAATATTTCCGACAGCAATATTTGCTCAATATGCGGTAGCAAAACAAGGGATCATGGTACCATTTGCGTAGTTGAGCAACCCAGAGACGTTATCGCCATGGAAAAAACCAGGGAGTACAAGGGCGTGTATCATGTTTTGCACGGTGCTATATCGCCCATGGAGGGTATAGGTCCGGAGGATATAAAGATCAAGGAATTGCTGGGCCGGCTTGAGGACGGGGAGATCAAGGAAGTAATACTGGCAACCGATCCTGATGTGGAGGGTGAAGCAACGGCGGTGTATATATCAAAGTTGCTCAAGCCTTTGGGGATAAAAACCACTCGCCTTGCCCATGGCATCCCGGTGGGCGGCGATCTGGAATATGCCGATGAGGTAACCCTGTCCAAAGCCCTTGAAGGCAGACGGGAAATTTAGCAGGAAATTTATGCTGTCTCCCTTATATAAATTCCTATTATTTTGCAAAAGTCTGAAATTAAGCAAATAAAGTTTTGAAAGAAACATGGTTTATTAGG
>DUOD01000003.1 GCA_012838995.1 Clostridiales bacterium | reverse complement strand
TACATATACCTGGTTATTTCCCACAATATTTATTTTAGGCAGATTTAACGTAACTTCCTTGGGAAGTTCTAAAATTTCGGAAATACCGGATTTTATTGTATCCAGCTTTTTTGCTTTCATCGGTATCACCTTATCAGTGGGATTTATATATAAAATGTATGCTTTAACACAAAAAAAAAGAATGACAAAAACCGCTGCCATTCTTAACGGTATTACATAGGGACTAGATATACACCCCTACTATTCTCTATCTTAACCTTTTGTACGGCCGTCTAGCCCTGGGTGGAGACAATATTTCAGAAAAAATCATCCCTGTAATAAGGGTTTGCCTGCTAAGCCCCATTCCAGATCCCATCGGTTGCCGGTTGTCATATGTATCAGCTGTAACCCTTTCTATATCATCCAACACAGGGGTACTTATATCCATTCTCGATTGGTCATCACTATATGTCATATCGTCAAAAAAATCCTCAGCCATCCTTTTGTCAATCCTTCCGGCTTGGTCCATGTCCATTGGAACATCCTCTTGCCTAGCAGTGGAGTATGTGCTGTTATATAATTCAGGTGAGTAGGCCATTGGAAGCCCCACGGTTCTAACTTTATTGCCCTGTGTTCCTGCTGTCTTGGCCTTTAAAGCTTTAAACCTTTGATCATGACCGGCAGTCATCTTTGTCCCCCTGGTTTCAACTCCGGAAACCTTTGCCCTTGGAGCTTTATACTTGGTGGATACAGGAGGGGCATTCCTTTTTTGTTGTTTACCGACGGAACTTATTATGCTGCTGATAATACCGAACACAATCATTATAATAATTATTTCCAATATCTTCACTTCCCACTCAAACTATTTTTTGTCAATACCTTGAGTACTGTCCGGCTTATTCATTTTTGATAAGGATTCCCGCATTTGTGTGTCTGCTAGGATATTTTGCATATTGTAATAATCCATAACACCTAGCTTGCCTTCCCTTAGAGCCGCTGCCATGGCCTTCGGAACGTCAGCCTCCGCTTCCACTACCTTAGCCCGCATTTCTTGTACAGCAGCCACCATTTCCTGCTCTTTGGCAACCGCCATGGCCCTTCTCTCCTCCGCCTTTGCCTGGGCAATACGCTTATCAGCCTCGGCCTGATCGGTTTGCAGTTGTGCTCCTATATTCCTGCCAACATCCACATCGGCGATGTCTATGGATAGTATTTCAAAGGCTGTACCTGCGTCCAAGCCCTTATTTAACACCGTTGTAGATATAAGGTCGGGATTCTCCAATACCTCTTTATGATCAATAGAGGATCCCACAGTGGTTACAATACCTTCACCCACCCTGGCAATAATAGTCTCTTCACCGGCTCCGCCCACTAAGCGGTCTATATTAGCCCTTACAGTTACCCTGGCCTTTACCATGACTTCAATACCGTCTTTGGCTACTGCAGACACCTTGGGCGTTTCTATAACTTTGGGGTTTACACTCATTTGTACTGCCTGTAAGACATCCCTACCTGCCAGATCAATGGCCGCTGCCCTTTCAAATTCCAAAGGAATATCCGCCCTCTGAGCAGCAATCAATGCATTAACTACCCTATCCACGTTGCCTCCGGCAAGATAATGGGCTTCCAATTTGTTTACCTCAACATCCAGGCCTGCCTTCGTAGCCTTTATTAACGGGTTTACTATCCTGGATGGAATTACCCGCCTCAGGCGCATACCGATTAACGTAAATATACCGATTCTAACACCGGCGGCTAAGGCCGATATCCATAAACCAATGGGTATAAAAGTCAATATTACTATCAAAGCAATTATTATTATTACTACTAAAATGCCAATATAAAAAACCGGGTTCATGCTATTACCTCCTCATTTTAATTATTTATTTTCTCTACCACTATCCTAATACCTTCAATCTTAATCACCTTGATTTTAGTATTCATGGTAATAAATCCCCCATTTGATACCACATCTATTCTTTTGCCATCCAGCAAGGCAATGCCGGCAGGTCTCAAATTAGTCAATGCTATACCGGTTTTTCCTATCAAATCGGTACTCTTATCATAGCTACTTATATAACCCGCCTCTTTTCTTTGCTGCACGGTAAGCACTATTCTCTCAAATAATTTGCTTTTAGGCGCATACTTGAAAATTATGGGCAATATAACAGCTGTCAGTCCAAAGGATACCAGTATGGTTATAAGACCGGCTGCCGGGGAAGGAGATGCCAAGATTATACTTATTACGATACATATTATCCCTCCTATACCGACAACACCAAACCCCGGTATGGTAGCCTCGATAATGAGCAGGATAACACCTGCAATAAATAATATCACAGTGCCCCAATCAGCATTCCCCGCCGTAATATTACTCCAAAAAAACAGTGAAAAGGCAATAATAGCAATAGTACCCCCGGCTCCGAAACCTGCCGTGAAAATTTCAACTATTATTGCAATTATTCCAATGGCAAGGAGTATGGGAGCCACAAAGTTACTGGTAAGCATTCGAGCAAAATTATGTCTGAAATCAGGTTGGATTCGTACAAGGGACTGGTCTTCCAAATCCGTCATTGTAAGAACATCATTTATATTATCCGCAATACCGTCACACATTGACAGTTCCAAAGCCCTTTGGGCCGTTAGATTTAAAAGCCTTCCCTTATCTATAACGCCGGGTATTTCAATATCCTTATCGGCCATGGCGGCGGCTATGTCCCCGTCTTTACCCCTGGACGCTGCGGTACTTCTTAATTGACTGGTCCAATCTGATATGATCTTCTCATCTTTGGGTAAAGTCTCTGCAGAACCAATGGTGCTTCCGGGAGCCATGTACATATTATCCCCGGCTAAAGATATCAACGCACCGGCAGAGGATGCCCTTTTGTTAACATAAGTAATAACAGGTATGGTACTGTCAAATACCGCATCCTTTATATCAATGGCTGAGTCGACCAACCCTCCGGGAGTATTTATTTCAAGGATAATGGCTTGAGCTGAATTGTCATGGGCAAGATCTATACTGTCTTTAACAAAATTGGAAAGGGCAGGAGTTATTTCCCCCTCAACGGGTATTACATATACGCCACCATCATGTTGGGCATATACAAATTGGGATAATAATACCATAAGTAACAAAGTTATTATGGTTATTCTGCCAAAAAGCTTTAAACTACTCAATATCCCACCTCCTGTTATACTATTCGCCGTTCTTCGGACAACCTCTGCAAAAAAAGAACGGTTACCCATGTATTACAATCATAACCTTGTGGTGGTCGGAAGTAAGGGTGGGTATAACCTTATAGTCAACAACCCTTATATCATCGGTAACGAATATATAATCGGTACGAGCATCCGCCTCACCACCCTGGCCATTGCGGAAGGGAAATGTATTGATGTGCTCCTTATCAAATATTACGGCTGTATCTTTCATTCTTGTATCCAGCAACTCCATTTCAGGATAAAAACCTTGGGCATTAAAATCGCCCATCAACACTACCCTGGTATCGTAAATAGACATATATTCATTTAAAGCCTGTATCTGTTTAACCCGTTCCCCATATGACAAACCCAAATGGGTTACGAACACATTATAGTGTACCCCGTTAATACTGATCTTGCATCTCAGCAAACCCCTGAGTTCTCCAAAACCCGGAATTTTAAAATTGTTCCAATCAATGATCTCATGCTTGGTCAATAAAGCGTTGCCATATTTTATTCCTAATATATTTATGGTTTCACCATAAACATAATTCATTCCCAGTCCATCGGCTATAACTTTAGCTTGGTTACCGAACCCCGATCTATATATAAATTTATCCACTTCCTGCAAACCAATAACATCCACATCCATTTGCCGGATTTCTTCAATAACCGTTTCCACGTCCACAATACCATCGGGGTTGATTGCCGAGTGTATATTATAAGTAGCCATACGGATTTGGTTATGGGGATCCAAGACATCATATGCTTCGTTCTTTAAAGACACATCATCTAGATAATCTATCGTGGGCCTGGCGTTTCTGAATCTATGGCTCGTTATTAAAGCCGAATGGGAATTGTATTGGTTGAAGGTGTTAATATAATTATGTTTTATAGGAACATTGACTATGAAAATATAAACCGAGACAACTGCACAAAGCAAACCCAGATAGGGAAAAACCCTCTTGACCATGGACCCACCCCAGAATTTACGTAAATATTATGTAATATGTATATTATACTATAAAAAGAATGTATATAGGGTGAATATGACCATTAATTATTGCTGCACCCACAATTACTTTTTGGCATTTTTGGAAAAATATGAGCAATTACCCGATTTTTGGGTAATTGCTCATATTTATAATATCAATCCGGGACTACCCGGACCTTTTTTCGATATTTGCTTGGCAAAGGTGTATTAATGTCTTCTCTTCCTTGCCGCCTCCGCCTTCTTTTTACGCTTCACACTGGGCTTTTCATAGTGTTCCCTTCGTCTGATTTCAGATAATACCCCCGATTTAGCACACATTTTTTTAAATCTTCTAAGAGCACTATCCAAACTTTCATTTTCCCCGACTCTTATAACTGACACATCTTTCCCTCCCTCCACTAGCGACATTGTGCATCAAGCACCGCTTAGAAAGCTAGTCTGTCCAAATTGGGAATGCTTTAACATAGCACATACTATATTATAGCTTACTAATTTTCGCTATGTCAAGTTGCACAAATTCCAAACAGGCTTACGTCATCAGCCGGGTGGCCATTGGAGGTTTCTTCCTGCCAGTAGATGGAAATGAATATGTTGTACTGTCTGCCCTCCGTCTCGACCGCAGTTCATAACGATTCTAAAGCCGTCTTTGTTAAAACCCTGTTGCTCTGCAATCTTCTTTGCCACCATATATATATGGCCAATGATATCGCTGTCCTCCGAATCCACTTCCAGCAAGGAATCGAAATGCTTTTTGGGTATCAATAGGAGGTGAACGGGGGCTTGGGGATTGATATCCTTAAAGACCATTATCTTATCGTCTTCGAACTCGATCTGGGACGGTACATTCCCTTTTACGATGTTGCAAAATATACAGTCGGACATGTTTTATCCTCCCTTCCATGCATTGATTATTATAATTATATAATAGGCCGGCCCAAAACATAATCACCTTTGATGTCCTCTAACAGCACTTCAACCAACTGCCCTATATATTCTTCCCCTATATTACAAACAACCTTTATATAGGTGTCGGTATAACCTTCCAAATAACCGGGCATGGTATCTACCGGCTGCTCAAACAATACTTCGGCTTTTTGGTCTAAAAAGCCCATTATATAATTTCTCTCCATAAGCCGGCCAAGTTTTATCAAATGCAAACTACGCCTTTCCTTTTCCGCATTGCTTACCTGATCCTTGAATCCGGCGGCCGGAGTGCCTTCCCTTGGAGAGTATTTGAATACATGCAACTTACTAAAACCTATCTCCCGTATAAAATTATAGCTGTCAATGAAGTCCTGTTCGGTCTCACCCGGAAAGCCTACCATCACATCGGTAGTAATGGACACTTGGGGAATGGCCTGTCTTAAATTATTTACTATCCTGCGGTATAGATGGGTATTATACTTTCTGTTCATCCGCTTTAAGGTATTATCGCACCCGCTTTGTAATGATATATGAAAATGTCTGCACACCTTGGGAAGTTGCTTTATGCTTGAAATAAAATCATCGGTTAATAAAGTGGGTTCAAGAGAACTCAGCCTTATACGTTTAATGCCGTCAACGCCATGGATATCTTTTATTATATCCAATAGCGTAACGTTTTCCAAGTCTAAACCATAAGAGGCTATATGTATTCCCGTAAGAACCACTTCTTTAAAACCCAGATTGGCCAGTCTATTGACCTCACTTATTATGTCCTCTCTTGCCCTGCTTCTTACATTTCCCCGGGCATAGGGAATTATACAATAGCTGCAATATTGGTTACAACCATCCTGCAGCTTAATAAAAGCCCTGGTACGCCCTTCATATGCCCGGATGGGCAGCTCTTCAAAATCTTCCTGCTCCATTATATCCCTCACCCAGTTTAAGGGCTCCCCGGTCTGCTTAAAGTTTTCTACCAACCGGACGATCTTATGACGATCTCTGGTTCCTATCACTAGGCTAACGCCTTCTATGGATAATATCTCTTCCGGAGCCCTTTGGGCATAACATCCCACCACGGCAATAATGGCTTTGGGATTCCTTTTCCGGGCCCGTCTTATCATCTGCCTGGATTTTCTATCGCTTAAATTGGTCACGGTACATGTATTTATAACATAAACGTCCGCCAAACTATTAAACGGTACTATTTCATATCCCGCCTGTTTAAACAGTTCCAACATGGATTGAGTATCGTATTGGTTGACCTTGCAACCCAAGGTATAAAAGGCCACCTTTTGCAAAAACTTAACCTCCTAGCTGTCCCCACTGGAACATAATAATTGAAAGCAAACACAACCCTACGGTTTCAGTTCTCAGTATACGCGGCCCCAAGGTTATGGGTGACAAGCCCTTCTCAATGGCAAGTTGTATCTCACTGCTGTCGAATCCTCCTTCGGGTCCTACAAAAACTCCAATGGTATTTATGTCTTTATCTATATCATCAATAAGTGCTTTTATACTCCTGTGTTTTTCCAGCTCCCAGGGTAAAATGTTTAATTGATTGCCCTTTGCCAGATCCAAAGCCCGGGCAAAATTACACGGACTGTCCACCCGGGGAATTATCCCCCTTCCGCATTGTTTGGAAGCCTCTTCGGATATCCTATACCAACGCTTTCGTTTTTTTTCCCAGTCGTGTTCGGATTGTAACCTTACCACCGTCCTTTGGCAAACAACGGGTACTATGGAATGGCCGCCCAGTTCTACCCACTTTTGTACTATGGTATCCATCTTGGAACCCTTGGGTATACCCTGGTAAAGGGTAACCTTCACCTTAGGCTCTACGTCAACTTTTTTGCCTTCCAATATCTTACCCTTAACTTCATGTTTGTTTATGGACTCAATACACACCTCATATCGCAGGCCGCTGTTATCCCGGACATAAATAATATCCTTCGGTCCCAAACGGAGTACTTTTTTTATATGTTGTACATCCTGTCCCCTTATAAAAACAAGGTCATCCTTTATTTGATCCCTATCCACATAAAAATTATGCATCCCTATTCATCCCTATCCTGGTAAATGCCCGCCAATGCCACCCATTCGCCCTTAATATATATATCCGAAATATTAAAACCCGCCTGTTGAACAGCCTTTACCGCTTCCTGCTGCCTATCCTTTATTATACCGGAAACTATGAGTATTCCCCCCGGATTTGTCAAGGGCTTAACCTGGGGCATCATGTCTATTATAACATCGGCCACAATATTGGCAATTATCATATCCCAGGACGAGCTGATGCCATCCAATAGGTCTCCATGTTTTATCGTCACCCTGTCCTGCACACCGTTAATCGAAACATTTTTCCTGGCCACTTTAACGGCTAAATCATCCTTATCTATTCCCACAACTTCCCTGCAGCCAAGTTTAGCTGCCGTTATGGCCAGAATTCCCGTACCGCAGCCCACATCCACCGCGGTTTTACCCGGTGAAACGTACTTTTCGATAAGTTCCATGGACATGATGGTAGTTTCATGGGTGCCTGTGCCAAAGGCTGCACCGGGATCAATTTCTATTATTATTTCATCATCGTCGGGGTGGTACCGTTCCCATGACGGTTTTATTACTATATTATTGCCTACCCTAGTGGGTTTATAATATTGCTTCCATGAATTGGCCCAGTCCTCTTCCTTTATTCTTGTCATTGTAACGCTGCCTGCACCCTTATCCAAACCATAGGAAGGCAGGTTGTCAATACCTTCCTTTATATACTTAACCCTATCATAAAGGTGCTGATCGTCTTGAAAATATCCCTTAACCAGTACCGCATCCTCCAGGTAGTCAAAGAGACTGGGGTCAATATAATCCCAGTCATCAACTTCCTTTTGGTATGCATATATATCATCGGGATCCTCGATGACAACGCCGCCGGCACCCACTCGGTAAAATAAGTCAGCTACGGCTTCCACTGCCTGGCTGGTGGTTTTTACCGTAATTTCTACCCAATCCATGGTTATCAATCTCCATTAATTTTTTTAGGGGTATACCGTATTATACCCCAAATGCATCCTTCATCCTACCAAAAAATGATTTCTTTTCCTCGTAATATTCACTGCCCCGAGTCATTTCATCGAATTTTCTAAGAAGTTTCTTTTGCTCCTCATTCAATCTTCTAGGTACCTTCACATTAACCTTAACATATTGATCTCCCCGTGAATAGCCTCTTATACTGGGTATGCCCTTCCCTTTTAATCTGAATACCGTACCGCTTTGAGTACCCTCAGGTATAGTATATTTTACCTTGCCATTTAAGGTGGGTACCTCAAGCTCACATCCCAAAGATGCTTGCGCAAAGGTGATGGGAATGTCGCAGTAAATATCCTGTCCCTTACGTTTAAACAGTTCGTGGGGTTGTACCGATATATATACGTGTAAATCTCCCGGATAGCCACCCCTTAATCCGGCTTCCCCCTCTCCTCTTAAGGTTATGGTTTGGCCGTCGTCTATCCCTGCAGGAATCTTTATGCTAATTTTTCTATGCTTTTTCACCCTACCCTTGCCTTTGCATTCGGTACATGGGTTGGTTACAACCTTACCTTCACCGTTACATTTACTACACGTCCTTACATTTACAAACCTACCAAAGGCGGTAGATTGAGCATATTTTATTTGACCGGTACCGTTACATGAAGAACATACCTGGGGATCATGCCCCGGTTCAGAACCGTTACCTCCGCATCTTGGACACTCTTCCAAACGCGAAATGTTTATATCTTTTTTTGCCCCAAAGGCGGCTTCTTTAAAAGTAATTTCCAAGTTATATCTCAAATCCGCACCCTTTTGGGGTCTATTGGCACTCCTCCTGGTAGAACTAAAACCTTCACCAAAAAACATGTCAAAGATATCACCGAAACCGCCCTGGCCAAAGCCCTCAAAGCCTCCAAAACCCTCGAAGCCTTCAAAACCTTCAAATCCCCCGAATCCGTTCTGCCCGTTAAATGCATGGCCGAACTGGTCATACTGCTTCCTCTTTTGAGGATCTCCCAGCACTTCGTAGGCTTCATTTATTTCTTTGAACTTGGCTTCGGCTTCCTTGTCGTTGGGATTAACATCAGGATGATACTTCTTGGCCAATTTTCTATATGCCCTTTTAATTTCTTCATCCGATGCGTTTCTGTCTACTCCCAATATTTCATAATAATCCTTTTTAGCCATCCATTCACCACCTTCCATGCAATGGAAATAACGGACAATATCCTTTTAAAAAGCCAAAGCCCAATGGCTTTGGCTTTTTATTTACCATCTAATATTATACTATATTTTCTATTATACTATACTTCCCTTTACTTGTCATCGTCCACCACTTCATAATCGGCATCTACCACATTATCATCTTTCTTCTTTTCCTCATCGGATGGATTGCCCGCTGCCTGCTGACCGGTCTGCTGGTATACCTTGCCAAAAACGCTATATGAAACTTTTGACAGTTCATCCACCGCCTTTGAAATGGCATCAACATCTTGCCCCTCCAAGGCCTTCTTTACATTGTCAATTTCTCTGTTAATAGCCGCCTTGTCTTCTTCGCCTATTTTGTCTCCCAATTCCTTCATGGTTTTTTCGGTCTGGTATACCAGGGAATCGGCCTGATTTCTTATTTCTACTTCCTTTTTACGTTTTTTGTCCTCTTCTGCATATTTCTCGGCTTCTTTCACGGCTTTTTCTATTTCTTCCTCGCTGAGATTAGTGGATGCCGTAATGGTTATTTTTTGCTCCTTACCGGTGCCAAGATCCTTTGCCGAAACATTGACTATACCGTTGGCATCAATATCGAAAGTAACTTCTATCTGCGGTACACCCCTCGGTGCGGGAGGAATTCCGGTAAGTTGGAATCGTCCCAGGGTCTTGTTATAGGCCGCCATTTCCCGTTCGCCCTGCAGAACATGGATTTCCACACTGGTCTGGCCGTCGGCGGCAGTAGAGAAAATCTGGCTTTTCTTTGTAGGTATGGTTGTATTTCTTTCTATCAGCTTTGTAAATACACCGCCTAAGGTTTCGATACCTAAAGAAAGGGGTGTTACGTCTAAAAGCAATACGTCTTTTACTTCTCCACCCAATACCCCGGCCTGTATAGCCGCACCTAACGCTACACACTCATCGGGGTTTATTCCCTTATGGGGTTCCTTACCGGTTACCTTTTTTATGGCTTCCTGTACCGCCGGTATCCTCGTGGATCCGCCTACCAAAATCACCTTGTCGATTTTATCGGCCGTCAAACCGGCGTCATCCAAGGCCCTTTTCATGGGTTCTATTGTCTTGTCTACCAAATCGGCAGTCAACTCTTCAAATTTCGCTCTGGTAAGATTTATGTCTAAATGCTTGGGCCCTGAAGCATCGGCAGTAATAAAGGGAAGATTTATATTTGTAGAAAGCACGCTTGAAAGCTCGATTTTCGCTTTTTCTGCGGCTTCCTTCAACCTTTGAAGGGCCATTTTGTCATCCCTTAAATCGATACCGTTTTCCTTTTTAAACTCATCAGCCAAATAGTCGATTATTCTTTGATCGAAATCGTCTCCGCCCAGCTTATTATTGCCACTGGTGGCCAGTACCTCAAATACACCGTCACCTATCTCAAGCAAAGAAACGTCAAAGGTTCCACCGCCCAAATCATATACCAGTATCTTTTGATTTTCACCCTTATCCAAGCCATAGGCTAAAGCAGCCGCGGTGGGTTCGTTTATTATTCTCAAAACCTCTAACCCTGCTATTCTGCCGGCGTCCTTTGTGGCCTGTCTTTGACTGTCGCTGAAATAAGCCGGTACGGTAATAACCGCTTTGGTTACCTTTTGGCCCAGGTAGCTTTCAGCGTCTTCTTTCAGCTTTCGGAGTATCATTGCGGATATTTCCTGGGGAGTGTATTCCTTGTCGTCTATCTTTATCCTTCGGTCAGAACCCATGTCTCTCTTTATTGATAGAATAGTCCTCTCGGGATTTGTTACCGCCTGTCTTTTTGCCACCTGTCCTACCAATCGTTCACCGGTTTTTGTGAAGGCCACCACCGACGAAGTGGTTCTGCCGCCCTCTGCATTGGGTATTACCACTGCTTCGCCGCCTTCCATAACGGCTACACAGGAATTTGTCGTACCTAGATCTATACCAATCACCTTTCCCATTTTGTTTCCTCCTTTAGAAAAATGTATAAAAAATAAAATATATTATACGACTACCTTAACCATACTGTGTCTAATTACCCTATCTTTATATTTATATCCCTTTTGAAACACTTCGACGATTTCATTTTCCTGGTTGTCTTCTGATTTGGGCTGCCGCATTACAGCATTATGTACCTGGGGATCGAACTGGCATCCCATGGCCTCTATCTCTGTTACACCTAAGCTTTCCAATACATCTTTAAACTGTTTGTAAATCTTTACTATTCCTTCCCTTATGCTACCTTCATCCTTTTGATAGTCCTCTGTAGCCTGAGCAGCCCTTTCCAGGTTATCCAACACCGGTAAAAAAGCAGCCACCACATCCACCAATGAATCATTGTACGCCTGGGCGACCGATTGAGAAGTTCGTTTTCTGTAGTTGTCAAATTCCGCCTGCAAGCGTTTTAATAAATCTATATATTCGGACAACTCCTTCTCCTTGGCAATCAAAAGCTCTTCCATTGATTGCTGTTTATCGCCTTCAGCATCCCCTTCTTTATCTTTGGGTTGCTGTTTTTCTTCCTCAGATTGCTTCTCGTTATCTTCGATTTTTCCCCCATTTTCTCCCTTTTGTTCGTTGCCCGCTACTTTCATCCTTTCATCTTTTTGATCGCTACTCGTATCACCACAGCTCTTCATAGTATCCTTATGACTGTTGTCAGTCCCCTCCTCTTTAAGATCCCCGGCCGAACCATCCCACCTATTGTTTGATTGCATATCTACGATCACCTACCTTGTTTAATTGTTTGAAGGGGCATTGCCCCTTCATTTACTCATCTCAGTTAATACATCACTTAATTTTTTTTCAACATATTCGATAACCGATACAATATTGGAATAAGGCATCCTGGTGGGACCTATTATCCCAATCGTTCCAATGGTTTTATCGTTTATCTTATAGGTCGCGGTAATTATGCTGCAGTCCTTTATTTCTTTTATTTTGTTTTCTTCTCCGATTGTTATGCTGATGTCACTTTCTATACCGCGCATCATCAAGTCAAATAACAGCGGTTTTTCTTCCAATATTGACAAAAAGGTCTTTGCTTTGACGATATCATGGTACTCAGGAAAATTAAATATGTTGGTTGCTCCCCATAGGTAAACATCCTTGTATTTAGAATCGAGGACGGATTTTTTTATTTCCCGAACGATTCTTTGCACAAGCTCGCGATGGACTGCAAACTCGTTTTCCATGACCTGGGACAACAACGAGCCGGAGTCCATTATGGTACGGCCCTGTAACTTCTCGGTTAACATATTCGAAATTTTTTCCAAATCACCGGGACCTACGGTTTCAGGTATTTTTATAATGCTGTCCTTTAGGATACCTGCACTGGTAACTATCACCACCAAAGCCAGTCCCTTATCTATGGCCGCCAATTGTATTTTTTTGATAAGCACTTTACTCAACTGGGGTGACAATACCAAAGAAGTATAGTTGGTTAAATCCGACAACACCTTGGCGGTTTGAATAATAACCTTCTCGATTTCCTCCAATCTTTTTTCGTAATATTCCTTAATAGCCCGTATCTGTTCCTTGGAGGGCATGGTTGCTTTCATTAATTTATCTACATACAGCCTATAAGCCTTATCGGAAGGTACCCTACCGGCCGACGTATGGGGTTGTTCCAAATAACCCATTTCCTCAAGGTCGGACATTTCATTCCTTATGGTGGCCGAACTAATGCCTATACCATATTTCTTGGCAATAGTCCTGGAACCCACAGGTTCGGCGGTGCGGATATAGTCATCTATCACGGCCTGCAATATTTTCAGTTTTCTTTCTTCCAATTCCATAACTATCACGCCCCATTGTTAGCACTCTTCTCTATAGAGTGCTAATCTATAATTAAAAATATCATTTGAAACTTTTTTTGTCAATACCTATTTTAAATGATTTTATTGACTTAAGGTAAGAATTCAATAAATACCTGGTTGGATAAATCCATACCCCTTTCGGTTAGCTTTATGCTGTTTCCCTCTATTCTCAACAAGTCCTTATCCATCAAAGACTTCAGTTGATTGTGATAGACCTGCAGAAAATTCATGCCAAATCTTTTATTAAACCGACAAATATCAATACCCTTTTCCAACCTGAGGGATAATATTATGGTTTCCCCTATCTCCCAGTCGGGTGTTATTACTTCTTCGAAGGCAATGGCATCCTTTCCGTTGACTATGCACCTTATATAATCGTCTATACTCCCTACCTTTGCAAACCTGGTTTTGCCTATAAAGGAATGGGCACCGACACCTACACCCAGATACTCACCCCTCTCCCAATACAACATATTATGCCGACATTGCTTGTTGGGAGTAGAGTAATTGGAGATCTCATAGTGCTGGTATCCATTATCCTTTAACATGATACGGACGATATGGTACATCTGCCTGTCCAACTCTTCATCAGGGAGTTCTAACTCGCCTTTGGTATAAAGGCTGTGAAAATCGGTACCTTCTTCTATCTTTAAGGAATAACAGGATACATGATCCACGCCAAGGGCTATTACTTTCTCTATGGTTTGTATCCAATCATCCATTCCCTGACCCGGCAGCCCAAACATTAGGTCAACACTTATGTTGTCAAAACCTATATCCCTTGCGGTATAATAATTTTCTTCAAATTGTTTATGGTCGTGAATCCGTCCTAAATATTGTAATATTCCGTCCTGGTATGCCTGGAGGCCTATGCTTAACCTATTTATGCCCACAGCTTTATAGTATTTTAGCTTCCCAGCGTCCAAGGTACCGGGATTGGCTTCTATAGTTATTTCCAGTCGAGGGAGGGTATTAAACAATCCTTTGCATTCTTCCACCAACCTACCTATATAACCGGTCGGTATTATGGAAGGCGTACCTCCGCCTATATAAATACTGCCAATATCAACTCCCTCCATGGCAGGACTGCTCATTTTAAGATCTTGTACTAAACAGTCAATATATTGGTTTATAAGATGTCCCTTATCGGAATATGAATTAAAGTCGCAATACCTACATTTTTTTACACAAAAAGGGATATGTATATATATCCCTCCATAAGATTTTTCCATATAACCACCTTGTAAAGCCATGTAAATTTTTAAGTGTAACGGATGTAATTAAAGTTTCAACACTGCCATAAAAGCTTCCTGGGGCACCTCCACGGAACCCACCTGCCGCATCCTTTTCTTACCTTCCTTCTGTTTTTCCAGCAGTTTCTTCTTCCGGGTAATATCACCGCCATAGCATTTGGAAAGCACATCCTTACGCAGTGCTTTCACGGTTTCCCGGGCGATTATTTTACCTCCTATGGCAGCTTGAATAGGTATTTCAAACATTTGCCTGGGTATTAGTTCCTTCAATTTCTCAGCTATAGCTCTACCCTTTGCATAGGCCTTATCCTTATGCACGATACAGGACAGGGCGTCTACTATTTCTCCGTTTAGGTATACGTCAAGTTTCACAAGGTCTGCCGGACTGTATCCTATAACCTCGTAATCAAAAGAAGCATATCCCTTGGTTCTCGATTTAAGGGCATCGAAGAAATCATAGACAATCTCGTTCAGCGGAAGCTGGTAGGTGAGTATGGCCCTTTTTTCTTCCACATACTTCATATCCTTATATACGCCCCTCTTTTGCTGACACAATTCCATAACCGACCCTACAAACTCCGAAGGCACCATTATCTGCGCCCGTGTCACGGGTTCTTCCATGGACAGTATTTCGCCTGCAGGGGGCATATTTGTAGGATTATCTATCTCGATTTCCTGACCGTCGGTCTTTTTAATCTTATATATAACGCTGGGCGAAGTGGTAACGATGTCCAAATCATGTTCTCTCTCCAGCCTTTCCTGTATTATTTCCATATGAAGCAAACCTAAAAATCCGCATCGGAAACCAAAGCCCAAGGCAACGGAAGTTTCCGGCTCGAACAACAATGAAGCATCATTGAGCTGAAGTTTTTCCAAGGCTTCCCTCAGGTCTTCATACTTGGCACCGTCCGCCGGGTATATTCCACAAAACACCATAGGATTTATCCTACGGTAACCGGGCAACGGTGTATCGGTCGGGTTGTTGGCGTCGGTAACGGTATCTCCCACCCGGGCATCCTTTACGTTTTTTATGCCGGCGGCTATATACCCCACGTCCCCCGCCCTCAACTCATCGGTAGGTGACAGAAAAGGTCGGAAGGTACCCACCTCTGTAACCTCGAACACCTTATCGGTAGCCATCATCTTTATTTTGGTCCCGGTCTTTACCGATCCGTCGATTAAACGGACAAATGTTATTACGCCTTTATAACTGTCATAAATGGAATCAAATATCAAAGCCTTAAGGGGTTTGCCTTCATCACCACGGGGTGGCGGAATACGGTTAACCACTGCTTCCAGCACCTTGTCTATACCCAATCCTTCTTTAGCGGATACCAACACGGCATCCTGTGCATCAAGACCGATGATTTCTTCAATCTCTTTTTTTGCCATTTCCACATCGGCACTGGGTAGATCTATTTTATTTATAACAGGTACAATTTCAAGATTATGTTCCAGGGCAAGGTAAACGTTTGCCAGGGTTTGAGCCTCTATGCCCTGGGATGCATCTACCACCAAAAGAGCGCCTTCGCAGGCGGCCAAGCTCCTTGAAACTTCGTAGGTAAAATCGACATGACCGGGGGTATCTATTAGGTTTAATATGTATTCTTCCCCCTCCGGGGTGTTATATACCAACCTAACGGCTTGGGCCTTTATGGTTATACCCCGTTCTCTCTCAAGATCCATTGTATCGAGTATTTGATCTTTCATTTCCCGCTGTGATAATACACCCGTGGCTTCCAGCAACCTGTCGGCCAGCGTGGATTTCCCGTGATCTATATGGGCGATTATACAAAAATTTCTTATGTTGTTCCGTCTGGCTTGGGTCATCCATTATCCTCCTTAAGTAACTCGTAGAAAAACTCTCAATAAATTATACCATAACAGAGTTTGATTGCAAAAAAAAAGTCTTTGTAGACTTTTCATTGTAATATCACCTAATATGTAGTTTTTCAAGAATTACCTTAACCGGTCTTATATCAACCTTGAACTTGGTTCCCAATATCATAATCGTATAAACATCCTTATCCCTTTGTACGTCCACCAGTTTTTGACTGTTATCTTTGTTGATATGGGTAACCGCCCTATTGGTTATTATCACTCCTTGAACGAGTAAAAAGCATACAAAGATTAGACTAATCCAAAATGCCCGCCTTCTTCTCTTCCTAAGTCTATTCCTTTGTACCCTATTCACATCACCTGCTCCTTTCATTCAAGAATTTCAGCTAAAACATCGGCAAAGTATCTGGCTGATACCAGTGCCTCGTCCAACGTATTCAATTCGCTACCTATTTCCACCAATATGGCCTTGTCGGACACATGTTGGTTATATCGCTGCGGGCTGATACTTATTTTGCTGAATAGTCCCGGGTACATCTCGTCCATCTTATTTTTTATCTTTAACGCAAATTTATAATTCTCCTTCCAATTGGGTTTTTGGTCGTAACCCGATGAAAACTCACCTTCACCGGTAGCGATTACTATCATAACCCGAGCCGCGCGTTGACCGTTTATTATTGCCAGATCCTTCTTTATATTAGGCTTTTTATTACCATATCCGTTTCTATGGATATCTATGAAAATCTGCAGGGATTGGTACTCTTTTTTGTACTTTTGTATGGTTTTTAACGACCTCGTATAGGCACCGCTATAGGGAATATCGTGTATGGTGGTGTCATGCAGTGCTTCTATACCGTATTTATTCCTTAATTGGCTCACTATTTCCCTGCCCACCCTTGTTATGTTATACTGCGGATCATCCGTCCTAAAATAGTCGGTGGCCACATATTGATATTTACCTTGGCTCTTGTAGGCTTCTGTGGTATGGGTATGGTATACCAAAATTTTTGCCCCTTGTCCGTGGAGTTTAATATTCTCTTCATCAACCTCCAAATCGGAAACATCAATGTCTATTTCTTCCATCTCATGTCTGTTATTTATCAATTCACCCCGGTCGTCGAAATCCAAGGCTGTATCCCTGCTTCTGCTTACAGGAAGGGCCGGCTCATTTTTTTCCCGAGCGGCCAACAAGTGAGACTGATCTATGGTTTGAATGACAGGTATTTGTGAGGCAATAATAGACCTTGGATTACTTAAACGGTCTCCAAATATATTTCTAAATGGACTTAATATAAAACCCAGCTGTCCCGTAGAAGGATAACGGTCTTCCATGTTCATGCCATATATTATGGGAAGGACAATTCTAAAAGCCTGAAGATATGTAGATGGACCTTCATAACCGTCTGACCCATTAGGGGTTTTGAGCTCGGCTTGTGACAAGGCCTGATCATAACCCGTTGTCAAGACCTTATCATTTCCCGTTGTTATGAAAATCAACCTAAAACATAATACCGTTAACACCAATACCAAAAGTATTATCATTACCAAGTAAATCGTGGTTGGTGATTTGCGGTTACTCACCCTCGCCATATAATACCACCACCTTCATTTGTTTGCATAATACATAATATTCCTAAGTTAAAAAAATATGCTTAAAAAAATTAATGCATAAAATATTGAATGTCTCCGGTATCATTAACATTGTCATGAAGGGCCATATTTATTCCCCTTGAAATCACCTTTGCCACATCATCTATAATCGTATCTATTTCCTTGGGCGTAACCATCAGGTGCTTAATATATGGCGAGGCCACCTCGTTTATCAATCTGACTTTTTCTCCTTTATCCATATCGGACAGTATATTATATATAGCACTACCTTCCTTGGCCTGCTTTGCCATGGCGCTTAACAGGTGATCCAGGGTGTCACTGGCCAAGGTGGCTGCATCGATTACCGTTGGCACCCCTATGGCAATCACAGGCACCCCCAGTATTTCTTTATTAAGGGCCAGCCTTTTATTCCCCACCCCTGAACCCGGGCTTATGCCTGTATCCGCCAGCTGTATGGTAGTGCTAATCCTGTCCATGTTCCTTGATGCAAGGGCGTCTATGGCAATTATTACATCCGGCCTTGTTTTTTCTACGGTACCCTGCACAATTTCGCTGGTCTCCATCCCGGTTATGCCCAAAACACCCGGTGCTAAGGCGCTAACGCTTCTTAATCCCCTTTCCACCTTATCGGGCATTATTTTCATCAAATGGCGGGTTACCATGAGCTTTGACGTTACCCTGGGACCCAGGGCGTCGGGTGTTACATTCCAATTACCCATGCCGATAACCAAGATCTTGGTCTGGTTGTCAAGATTAATAAGTTCCCTTAACTGTTCCTTCAATGCATGGCTTGCTGTATCCTCTGTTGCCCTGTCCCTTTCCCTCAGCCCCGGGGCTTCTATTGTGATGTAGTTGCCCACGGGTTTGCCCATGTTTTTGGCACCTTCCTGGCTTGTTATACTAACCTTTGTTACCTTAACCTCCCCTTTGTCAATAACATCTACCTTTACACCGGGCACCTCTCTTTTTTGTCGCTGTTTATACAATTCCCTTGCTTCAAGGGCAAGGTCGGTGCGGATGCTAATCATTTTAAATACCTCCATAATAGTGATTAGTATTTTTAATTCTAATGATTATCCTATACAGATATATGGGCGGTTATACATGGTTGTTTCCTTATTTTTTCCTTGCATTTTATTACTTTTCATGATAATATATTTTTTGTTAATCAACGTCGAGTATTGTAAGGAGGTGTAATCTGTGGCAAATATTAAATCGTCCATAAAGCGAGCAAAAATAGCCAGGGTAAAAACCCTTAGAAATAAAATGATCAAGTCTAGGTTGAAAACCCATATCAAAAAATTCAATGAGCAGCTGGAATCAAACAATATTGAAGAAGCAAAGGCGCTTTTCCCTAATTTGACCAAGCTCATAGACAAGGCTGCGGCAAAGGGTACAATTCACAAAAACGCTGCTGCCAGGAAAAAATCAAAGCTGGCCGCTAAATTAAATAAACTGTCCGGATTGGCACAATAAACAGGCTAATTGCTCTAAACCGGATAGTAGTATATTTTCTTATCGAGAGAGGTGGAGGGACGGGCCCTATGAAACCCGGCAACCTGCAATATTATATTGTAACGGTGCCAATTCCTACAGAATATGCGTATTCTGGAAGATAAGAAATTGATTGGTGTTAACGGTACAACCTTTTCTTATCTTAAAGAAAAGGTTTTTTGTTTTATATTATTTTAATAAGTGAATGGGGGGGATGGTATGGCCAATAAAACATTCGATTATATTAACGAAAAAATTAGGGAAGGTAAGGCGGTAGTGGTTACAGCCGACGAAATAGTTGATCTGGTGGAAGAAAAGGGTGTTAAGCAGGCGGCAAAGGAAGTAGATGTGGTAACAACTGCAACCTTTAGCCCGATGTGTTCATCGGGAGCCTTTTTAAATTTCGGTCACTCTGAACCACCTATCCGCATGACCAAAATATGGCTGAACGACGTGCCGGCCTATGGAGGTTTGGCGGCGGTGGATACATACATAGGGGCTACGGAGCTGTCGGAAACCAAGGGCATGACCTATGGCGGCGCCCACGTAATTGAAGACTTGATAAGGGGTAAGAAAATAAAATTACACGCAACTTCCTATGGCACCGACTGTTATAGTAAAACTGAGATCACAACCTATATTACAAAGGAAGATATAAACCAGGCTTACCTGTTTAATCCAAGGAATGCGTATCAAAATTACAACGCTGCCACCAATTCATCGGATTGTACCCTGTATACTTACATGGGTACCCTTTTGCCCAATTACGGCAATATTACCTACTGTACATCGGGTCAACTCAGTCCCCTTTTAAATGACCCGTATTTCCGTACCATAGGTATCGGAACGAGGATTTTCCTCGCCGGCGCCCAGGGATATATAGCCTGGGAAGGAACACAACACAGCCCAAACCACGTTACCATTGACCACGATAAGATGCATCACTATGGGGGTACCTTGGCGGTAATAGGCGACTTGAAGAAAATGGATGCACAATTCATAAGGGCAGCCACCTTTGACAGATACGGTACCACCCTATATGTGGGATTAGGTATCCCAATACCCGTATTGGATGAAGACATGATTAGATATCTGGCTGTAAGGGATGAAGATATATATACCCAAATAGTAGATTATGGCCTATCCACGAGATCAAAACCGGTTTTGGCCAATGTTAACTATAAACAGTTAAGAAGCGGCACCGTTGAACTCATGGGTAAACAAATTCCAACGGCACCGCTGACCAGCTTAAAAAAATCCCGGGAAATTGCCTTGCACCTTAAGGATTTAATAGCCAAAGGAAAGTTCCTTTTGCAACAGCCCGTACAACAACTGCCCGGCCAACGAGAATTTCGGCCTTTAAGGGAAGAGGAGGTAAAAGGGTAGATGACTAAAAGGATAAAAATTTTTTTATATTTCCCTCCGGAACAGACGGAAAAACCGCTGATACATCATTTGATCAAAGAATACGACCTTATGATTAATATACTGCAGGCAGAAGTTAAACAGGGTAAACGGGGAAAGCTGACCGCGGATTTTGAAGGTAATGATGAGGCTTTGCGAAATGCATTAACCTTTTTGGAAGGTCTAGGGATAAAATATAAAATATTTACCAAAAGCATAATTTGGCATGAGGACAAGTGCATTCACTGCGGTGCCTGTACAGCGGTATGTCCCTCCAGGGCGCTGTCCATGAACCCCGACGATTGGAGCCTGTCCTTCAACCATGATAAATGCCTTCTTTGCGAATTGTGCATACCCGCTTGCCCGGTAAATGCCATAGACAAAGACTTTTCCCAGTAATACAGCAGGTGTAGGCAACCATGTTCCAAAACAAACACTACAGACAGCTTTTCAGCGGAAAGGACCTGACATACTTTACGGTTTCGGTCAAGGAAACCGATTTGAGGATTGGCGCATCCAAAAACCTTTACGACGTGGCCTTGCAATCAGTTATAAAATACCGCCGGCAAATTGAGCAATATATAAAATCCCACAAGACCTTCCTAACCTCTTTAACACCCGTAGGCTGTGAAAGTGATTGTGCCTATATAATAAAAAGGATGTGTAAGGCCGCCCACAAGGCCGGAGTGGGACCGATGGCCTGTGTAGCAGGTATAATAAGTGAGTTGGTGGCCATTGATCTGCTAAAACACTCAGAGGAAATCATAGTAGAAAACGGCGGTGATATTTTCATCAAAACCAACTCGCCCAGGAAGGTAGGGATTTACGCCGGGACATCGCCCTTTAATAACAGGCTGGGGATGGTCATTGAACCCCAGCATACACCCATGGGTATTTGTACCTCTGCCGGGAAAATCGGCCATTCCCTAAGCTTTGGCCATGCCGACGCAGTAACGGTCCTTTCCAAGGATACGGCACTGGCAGATGCAGCCGCCACCGCTGTGGGCAATATGGTAAAAACACCCCGGGATATAGACAGGGCAATAGCCTTTGCAAGGACCATCGACGGCGTGCTGGGGGTAATAATAATTATCGATGACAGTATGGGCGCATGGGGTGACATTAAAATCGTTAAATTATAGCCTTTATAACTTAACCGCAACACCGGGCTATTAACATTTCAACGGCTATGTTGTTATCCAGCGAACTCTTTTTTATCATGCTGTCAACCTCTAAACAGGCCTTTAGAATTTCTTTTAACGTATCCACATCAAAGTTATGGCTTTGTTTAATGTAATTATAGGCGTAGTATGGATGGAGCTTGAGCTTTTCTATGGTTCGTCTCTCCGAATACCCCTTGTCCAGCAACAGTTTTATTTGATATATAATCCTAAACTGCCTTATTATCATGGCCAAAATCCTCAGTACATGCTGGCCGTCCTTAACAAGGTCGTTAAATATACTTAGGGCAACATCTACATTTTTCAGTCCAATGGCATCCACCATTTTAAATATATTAAGGTCAAGGCTCCTTTGGACAACCTTGTCCACATCTTCTTTACGGATGCTTTTAGATGTACCTGCATAGGAGATTATTTTCTCTATTTCATTGGATATGTCTTGTAAGCCTTGGCCACAGCATAAGACCAAGTACTCGGCCCCCTCCCTGTCAATATCAAAGCCCCGTTTTTTAAAAGTGCTCATAATCCATTGAAGGAGTTCCCTGCCCTTTAGCGGATCAAAGGAATACACCCGTCCGTGGTCATTAATCATCTTAAACAATTTCTTTTTCCTGTCAATATCGCCCTTAACGGCAAAAACAGTACACACCGTATCAGGCATATCCTTGATTTTATCTATAATAAGTTGATATCCGTCCCGGTTTTGCTGCCTGTCACCTTCATCGGTATCTCCGGCTTTTATCCTGCCGGCCAATAAATACCTGAAATCTTTTACTATTACCAACCTCTTATGGGAGAAAAAAGGCATCATTTCCCATTCGCTTATTAATTGATCACAAGTAATGGAGGACCCGTCCAGTACTGAAAGGTTCAAATCCTTTGTCTCCTCGTTAAGCAACCTATCCTCTAGCTGTTTTATTGCCCGGTCCATTAGATACCCTTCCTGACCGTAAAAAAGGTATAGATTTGCAATACTGCCGCTATTTATTTCATTAAATATTTTTTTATACTTATTTATTGACATAATGCCTCCAAAAATAAATAGCTTTTTATGTAATATCTATAATAGGCAACTACGTTATAAGCTTAAGCAACAACGGAGCAATTATCGATGTAATGACGCCTGCAACGCCTATGGACAATCCGCTCATGGCACCTTGAACCGGACCTTCGGTAACGGCCCTTGAGGTGCCCATACCATGGGATGCCGTTCCCAGGGCAGTGCCCACGGCTATGGGGTGTCTGATTCCAAACAGCTTTAAAACTTCAGGTCCTATCATTGCTCCGGTAATACCTGTAACGGCTACAACGGCTCCGGTAACAGAGGGAATGCCTCCCAATATCCTTGAAATTTCTATCGCAATCGGAGAGGTAACTGACTTGGGAGCCACGGAAAAGGCTATTGTTTTGTCTCCTCCCAAAACAAGGGCTATTAACGAAGCCGACAGCACTCCCACAACGCTCCCACAGGATATGGCTGAAATAATAGCCGACATGTTTTTCTTTACCAGTTCTATGTTTCTGTATAAGGGCACCGCCAGGGCTACGGTAGCCGGTCCGAGAAGAAAGGTGATAAACCTCCCTCCCTGATTATAGGTATCAAAGGGTATTTTGCCAACAACCAATAATGCAATAATCAAAACGCTGGCTATCAATAGAGGGTTGGCTATATTTGTTTTCAAACGGCGACGCACCTTCATGCCTATAATATAAGCAACCAATGTTAACGTTATACCGAAAACGGGATTGCTAAGCACTTCCTTCAATGCCAAAATCATCACTCTCCTTATCCCTTAATTACCGTCATTCCTTGTCTTCTTTTTGGGTTTTTCCCTTCTTTTTGGCAAGGGCTTGGGCAACATGACCCGTAACTATCAATACCAGAAATAAACTTACAATGGTTGATACAATTATAGGCAAAAGGTTTTCCATCAACATATCCTTGTAGGCCATCACTCCTACGGTCAAGGGTATGAAAAACATGGTCAGGTTTTTAATTAATTGATCGGCGGCCTTCTCAACCGCTTCCAGTTTGATAATACCGGAAACCAGAGCTATGGTTAATATCACCATACCCAGCACATTTCCGGGAACCGTTAGATTAAAACCATATGAAATCAATTCACCTATAAATAAACATGAAAAAATAATTAAATATTGCTTAATAATTGCCATATCTATCTCCATCTATTAACCGATTAATGCTACAACCAATTAACACTAATTTTACCCCAATTAATAAACGACGGCAAGTGTATGACCTTGCCGGCCCCTTTAATTAATATATCCCTCGACGCTAAACCCCGTCCCGTCGGTTTTTATGGTGATAGCCCCGGCTTCTTTAGTGGTAATTACCTGTGCGCCCATGTCTCGGTATCTTTCTACCACTTCATCGCTGGGGTGACCGTAGTTGTTTTCACCTACACAAACCAAGGCATAGGTTGGATTTATCCCGTCGATAAACTCCGGGCTGCTGGATGTTTTGCTGCCATGATGGGGAACCTTTAATATGTCGGCGTTAATATCCTTACCGGATGCCACTATGGACTGTTCACCCAGTCTTTCTATATCACCCGTCAGTAGCATTTTAAATCTTTTATAGTTAATCATTAAAACCAAGGAACTGTCATTGGCCGCCTCTGCGGATGAAACCTTAAAAGTTTCAGGAGGGTGCAGCGTCTCTATGCTTATCCCGTTTCCTATCTTTATAGTATGGCCGTCCGTTATATATCCCACAGGCACGTTATTCTTTCTTGATTCTTCAATGATTGCCTCCACCATGCTGTCCTTATAATCGACGGGAGGCATGTACAGCCTGTCCACCTTAATGGAATTTATAATGCTGGACAGACCACCCATATGATCGTCATGGGTATGGGAAATGAATATGGCATCCAACCTGTCTATGCCCTTGTACCTTAAGTATGGCAGCACTACATTTTTGCCCGCATCCCATCCTTGCTGATTATCTTCCCCGCCGGTAGGCCCCGGGCCACAGTCTACGAGGATATTATGACCCGACGGCATACTGACTACTATGCTGTCTCCCTGGCCAACATCCAAAAGGGTAATCTCCATATAGTCGGTATTGGTATTTACTAAGGATACCGCAATAAAAACACAGCAGCATGCCACCATGGCCATTGCAAAGGACGGCAGGGTCCTTTTCCTGAATTTGGGTCTGTATATGGCAACAGCACCATACAGTGCCGCTATGTAATAAAAAATCATGAAAGCCGGTGGTGGATAGGGTATATTCACCATGGAGAATTTGATATTACGGAAAAATTCCGTTAATAAATTGCTCACATTAATCAACGTAGAGGAAACATAAGCCAACGCCATATATATCCCCTGGAATACAAAACCCAAGGACAGCATAAGGACTGTCAAAACCAAAACGAGGCTGAGAAGGGGTACCATAATCAGATTTATAACCGGGCTTAAAGGACTTATATAGTTGAAATACAGGGCGGTTATGGGTATTATCCATATCTGACTTACCAAACTGATGCTTATCGAGCTGTTTATATATTCTGGCAGAAAGGTAAAAAGCTTTGATATTTTAGGATAATATAAAATGATGGACAAGGTTACTGCAAAGGATAATTGAAACCCCACATCGAACAACTGCAGGGGCCATATAAGGGTGATGATAAAGGCACTGAACAAAACATTGGTTACGCCGTCAACCCTCCGCCCCGCCAGCTGCGAAAATAAAACTACCATGGTCATCACCGATGCCCTTATTACCGACGCCGGCCCACCGGTTATTATTATATACATCATCAGAAAAATACCGATTAAAATAAAGCGCAGCCATTCATTTACCCTTATGTATTTGAGTATCCCGTGAACCAATACGATCAGCAAACCCACGTGAAGGCCGGACACGGCCAGCATATGTCCTATGCCTATTCCCCTATACCCTTCAAGAATATGACCGTCTATGTCTCTGGTATCACCAAACACCAACGCCTTACCGATACCCGCCGCAGTATCCCCCAACCCGTTATCGAGTTTCTTGTATAGATGTTCTTTGATATTATATAAAAATCTGTATATGTTAAAGGATTGCGGGGTGGCGCGTATTTCCATATTATCAGGGGTTATGTTGCAAGCCATGGTTATGCCTTTGCCGAGCAAATATCTTCTATAGTTAAAACCGCCGGGGTTACGCTGACCGTGAGGTATGTCAAGCTGAGCTTTGATCTTTACTCTATCACCCGGTAAAAATGAAGGCTGCCCATCCGGCGTATACCCGGGCTGCTGCTCCCTGGCATATGCCCTCACCAGTACTTTGGTGGCCTTCCGGTATACTTTCCCTCCGTCCCCTAGGATCCCTTGGGTCTTAACCACATAATCGGTCCTGTGGGCGCTTACATATTCTTTATCGACAATAGTGCCAAAAACTACCTGATCACCATCCCCTTGACATATATTATGTATTTCACGAGTGTCCTGGACAATGCCCACCCTGAGACACCCCACCATAAAAAAAAGGGCTGCAACGGTCAGTAGGATATGTCTTTTATTTTTTATGCCCACCACCAACTGCAGCCCTACCCAGGCTATTATTGAAATAACCCATATTATAGCATTTACACCAATCCACCGACCCACCACTATACCACAAATATATGCCAAGCAAACCCATGCCAATCTTCTGGACATAGCAGATTGCCCCCTACCCCCAACCCAAGTCTAATAAATTAAACCCTATATCCTTTTTGCCAAATCTATCCATTTAGCAAATGGTAGTAAGTTATTGCATTTCAAACCTTATATGTATTCATTTCCTGGGCAATTATGGTATTATCAAAGATCCTTTTTGCTTCCTCCAGGTAGTCCTTTTCATTGTTTTTATAGCATAGATGGGATATCATTAACCTTTTGACGCCACCTTCCCTGGCTATCCTGGCCGCCTCCCCCGCCGTCATATGGGGCACATTTTCGTCCTGTTTTTCATGATCCAGGAAAAAGCCGTCACATATAAAGAGATCGGCACCCTGAACAAAGGATACCAAATCGTCACTGTAGGCAGTGTCACCCGAGTATACCAGTTTTCGAGAACCCTTTTTAATACATACCCCGAAGGTGGGCACAGGGTGCACCATTTTCTTAAAGGTAATGGACAAATCCTTAATGGATATGCCCATTTCATGACCTATGGCCATTATGGAAAATACATCCCTATAATCCATTTTTTCGTATTCACCTTCCGGTTGGATAGGGGTAAACACAGGCATCCGTTCTTGCCACATACCCTTTCTCCTTAATATATCCAACCCATATCTTAAAACCATAATATCGGATATATGGTCACTGTGTAAATGGGATAAGATTATACCCGACAGGTCCGTTATATCACAAAACTGCTGAAGTCTGCTCAATACACCGTTGCCACAGTCCAGCAACAGATTAACACCCTCGCTCCTTAACAGATACCCTGAACAGGCGCCCCCCGCCCGGGGAAAGGGACCATATTTCCCTAGTACGGTAATATCCATAATTTATACCTCCCGTCAGACATTGTTTGGTTCGTAAAAATATAATGCCTAAGATTTTATCGTTATATACTCTCCAATTTTATAATTAACTCTATATAATATAAGACACATAGGCTATTGCCACCCCGACGGCCACGTCGCTGGGGTAATGAAACCCTAAATATATCCGAGATATGGCCACCATTGAAGCAATAGATATCAATACCGCAGCAAGACCGGGTACATTGGCTGATATTTGAAAAGCAATGGAAAAGGCCGCGCAGGTATGACCCGATGGGAAGGAATATTTACAAGCTGGGGGTTTCTTTGCTGCTATATCCTCCAATATTTTATAGGGTCGTGGTCTATTGACCACTCTCTTTAGCCATTGCACCATAATTTGACCGATAATCAAAGTAGAACCTATCTCGGCACCCAGGTTTTTTATTCCCGGCTTGGCAGTCATTATTAAAACAAGGGGCAGCAGCACGGAAAAACCGGTCGATCCCAATTGTGTAACGGCCCCCATAAATACGTTAAGCCAGGTACAGCGAATTTTTTTATTGAACAAATACAGTATTTTAATATCTCCCTTTTCCACAAGACTGATAATAGCCCTCAAAACACAAGACCCCCCGAAAAACTAAGCTGACCGCCTAAATTGGTATAACACCGGCAAGAACCTATCCAACCGTCCTATCCAACCAAGATACCACATACTCAAATACGCGCTTTTTTTCCGGTTCATTGTGTATTTCGTGCTTTAGTCCATCCCAAAGCTTAAATGTACAATTATTAGGCACGCCCTGGGCAAACTCCCTTGTCGCCTGGGGACTCACAATCCGGTCATCACTACCTTGCATGATCAATAAGGGTAGGTAAAACCGAGATGAATGACCGAGAAGCCAAATACCCGCATTATAAACCTCCATATACAAGCGGGCGGTAATTTGATCATGGACCAATCCGTCCCGTTTATATGCGTTGATAACATTGACGTCTTTGGAAAGGGCGGTGGTATCCAGTTGGGTTTTCTGTGAAAAAGACGGCCATATTCTGTTAAAGATTTTACCTAGCACAACCTTAATAGCCGGCGGTTCAAAGGCAAGTTTGATCCAAGGGCATGTTGCAACCACTCCGGCCAGGTTAGGCCTCCTCCGCAAAACATAATTAAGTACCAGATTACCTCCAAAACTATGACCATAAATAACACAAGGAATCCCGCTGTACCGGTAATTGGTCTCGGATAAGAAATCATCTATATCCCCCATCAGCGCATCATAGGAAGGGGTATGCCCTCGCTTGCCCATGGATCCGCCGTGGCCCCTCTGATCAAAGGCCAACATTACATATCCCGACGCTGTCAGATATCGGGCCAGGTGTGCATATCTACCGCTGTGTTCACCGATACCGTGTATCAAAACTACGACACCTTTGGGCCGGTGGGCAGGCTCCCAGCCCTGGGCAAACATCTCAAGGCCATCCCTGGTTTGCCAAGTATGCCGAAAATGGTTAATCCCAACCACTCCCCATCATTTCAATCTTTATATATTAAAAAATTATTACCATTGGCTTATAGATATATGGAATTTGTTAGATAGTTGAGGAGTTTCGTCAATAGAAGTGGAATTTACCCGTCCAATGGCGCTAATTTTTCTTTTTAGTAGTATTATATCAAAGGATTTTTCCACTATCAAGAAACATCTCAATCATAGGATTTGCTAAAGATAACCTCATAAAGGCCTAAAATTTCCGGCGGCAAAAAACCGACGACTTATTTATAAAAAGGTCGTCGGTTTTTGGTTTTGCTAATTCTTACCGTTGCTTATAGTACGAAAGAAACTGTGCTATCCTTCCGATGGCTGTTTTCAGTTCATCAAGGTTTGGCAAAAACACAATCCTGAAATGGTCAGGCCGGGGCCAATTAAAGCCCGTGCCTTGAACCAAGAGAACCTTCTGGTCCAAAAGCAGATCCAAAATAAACTGTCTGTCATCCTTGATATTAAACCTATTTGTATCGATTTTGGGAAAGACATAAAAGGCACCCTTGGGTTTGACACAACTGATACCGGGTATATCATTCAAATATTTGTAACAATAATCCCTTTGTTCCTTCAGCCTACCACCCACACCTATGAACTTCTTTAAGCTTTCATTCTCGTCCATTGCTGTCTGAATGGCATACTGCACGGGTACATTGCTGCACAGGCGCATACCCGCCAGTATATCAAGGCCTTCTATATAGTCCTTTGCACAGCGTTTATCGCCGCTTAGCACCATCCACCCGGCCCTAAAACCGGCAATTCGGTGGGATTTGGAAAGTCCGTTAAAGGTAACGCAAAGTATATCATCCCTTAAGGATGCCGTTGACACGTGCTCAACTCCATCATAAAGAATCTTATCATAAATCTCATCGGAAAATACGATAAGTTCATGTTGGGCGGCTATATCCATAATCTGTTGCAGTAAATCTTTACTATATACGGCGCCCGTAGGGTTGTTTGGATTAATAACGACTATTCCTTTTGTTTTATCCGTTATTTTTCTTTTTATATCATCAATATCCGGCCACCAGTCGGCTTGTTCGTCACATATATAATGCACCGCCCTACCCCCGGCCAGATTAACCGCTGCCGTCCAAAGGGGATAATCCGGTGCGGGAATAAGTACTTCATCTCCGTTATCCAACAAACCCTGCATGGACATCATTATCAGTTCACTGACACCGTTACCTATATATACATCATCTACTTCTACATTTTGTATTCCTTTGTTTTTACAATAACCGATTATTGCCCTCCGGGCGGTCAAAATACCTTTTGAATCACAATAACCCTGAGCATTGGTTAAGTTTTTAATCATATCCTGTATAATTTCATCCGGCGCATCAAAACCGAAGGGTGCAGGGTTGCCGATATTCAGTTTGATTATGTCGTGACCTTCTTCCTCCAAGCGCCTGGCTTCTTCCAGTACGGGTCCTCTTATATCGTAACACACATGATCCAATTTCGTTGACTTCTTTATTTCGCGCATATCTAAAGCCTCCAAATGAGAATGGTTACATACAACTAATAAAAATTAATATTTTAAGTATACAGTTTATTACCGTCAAAAGCAATACAAAACAAATCTATTTGTGTAAATAAAGTCTTTATAAAAACAATTTATCAACCGTTGAATCATTATAATACCGGTAAATATCAACAATGCGACCGCACTGCTTATTCACCGTGGTTAAAGTTTTTACATAATATATAACAACTTGCAAAACAAACTTTTTCTTTAAGGAAAAGGAGGGTGGTTTAAATGTATAGTTTATTTAACGGAACCTGCTTCTCCGGAAAAAAAGTGGCCGCTTATATCAAAGGAGGCCCCCTGGCACCTCATATAACAGGCTGGGTATTGTTCGAGGACGTGCCGGGCGGCACCATGGTTTGTGTACAGGTAACCGGTCTTCCGCCTTACCGGCCTGCAAAACATGAGAACGATAACCCCATAGGACCCCACGGATTTCATATCCACGAATTGGGCAGCTGTGAAATAGGCAATCCGGCAAACCCCTTTCAGGCGGCAGGACAGCATTGGAATCCCGCCCACCAGCCCCACGGCAACCACGCCGGTGATTTTCCGGTACTGTTTTCCAACAAGGGCTTTGCCCAAATGTCCTTCTTCACAAACAAGTTCAAGCCCGCCGACGTGGTAGGTAAGTCCGTTATAATCCATGAAAGTCCCGACGACTACCGTACACAACCGGCAGGAAATTCCGGAAGACGTTTGGCTTGCGGAATAATTGATTGGTACTGGACATAAGATATCAATTAAGTTCATCCAGTGTCAAGGAAAAACTGGGAACAAACTTTTGGATAAAATATTTAACCTCCGGCATATCAAATTTGTCTATTTCCTGTTTTATGGTTTTCTTCGCCTTGAGGAATTCCCGGTTGCCGGCCTTGAGTTCTTCAAGGCACTTAAGATAAGCCGAAATCTTGTCAGCCGCCTTAACCAATCTCCAATGAACATGATCTTTGTCTTCTAAAAAGAAAAGGGAACTGTAATCCTTCTTAAGCTCATCGGGCAGCATATTAAACAATCGCAATTTGGCCACCCTTTCGATCTCATCATAGGCCTTTTTTATCTCAGGATTGAAATACTTTATGGGCGAGGCAATATCTCCTGTAATTACTTCGCCTACCTCATGGAAAACTGCAAGGGCCATAACCCTTTCGGGATCCACATTTCCGTTAAACATTCTATTTTTTATAACAGCCAAACCATGGGCTATTATAGCCACTTCCAGGCTGTGTTCCTGTATATTCTCCGGATTGGTATTGCGCATCAATCCCCAGCGCTTTATAAGTTTCATCCTCGAAAGATAGGCAAAAAAATGGCTCATATTAAAACCACCTCCGTGCTTTAATTGTATCGGGCAAATCCTCATTATGTACCTCATTTTTTAAGATTATCCTTGAGCTTCAAAAGAGTTCTGATAAAGGGCAGGGTCAACGCGGCACCGCCCAACGACTGCAATATATTAAAGCCTATGCCGGCCAACCCATAGGCCAATCCGTAAACAATGGTTTCGTATATAAAATAACCTACACACATCCATACTCCGCCTGCAACCATGGCTACTACTACTCTGCCCATGGAAAGCGTACCATTGGCTCTATAAAGTATCCGTGCCGTTATTAAACCCATAATACCCTTGATTATAAAAGTGGGCAGGGCGTAATGGGGATAGTATAGCAAATCGGCGATGGCAGAACCTAAACCCCCTATCACAAAGGCTGCAGGATTGCCCAAAAGTATGGAGGAACTGTATATCATAACATCCCCTATATGAATATAACCCTGGGTTCCCGGTATGGGTATTCTTATCAATATGGTAAATACCGTTACCAATGCCACCATCAGTGCAGAAATCACCATAAGTTTTACATTTCTAAACACCGTCTCTCCTCCTTTATGTCCGCCGCAACAGGATAACATAATTATACACCTTTTGCACCAAAATCATATATACATCTTTTTTACCAAAACCCAAACTGCGATTCAATGTATTACTACTGTATAGAAATATTTTCCCATTACAGTTTAAGGTACTATGCCTGCAAGTGGCATAATCCCTTAAACTGTAAGCCTGTTTTATATTTACCCTTTAAAACATTCAATAAAGGCCTCTATAGATCTGTCGTAGGTCTTCTCAGCTTCCTTTGGAAAAAAACAGCCCGGAAGCTCGTTACGTTTTCTGTGGTACATAACACATTTGCAGCACAAACCCCTGTTGCTGCAAGGATATGTGCACGTGCAATTCTTTTTGTTCTCTTCAATGGCGCAATCCATAAATATCCCCCTTACGTATCTAATTGATTTGTCATTAGTATGAAACGGTTAATGGTTTATCCATTATTGTTCTTTATCACTCCGGGATTTCGCATAAACGGCTCGCTGAAAATCGCATGTCCCGTCAACTCCTCTTCTTTACTTCCCTCAATCAGAAACTGTACCCGTTTGACATTTTTAAGTTCTGTAAGGGAATTAACGATAGAGTAAATGGTAATGGCCTCACCTGCGGAACCCCCGGCATGTTTACCCTTTATGTTGGCAGAAAAGTCCACATATGCCGTTTCGTCTTTTATCCACACATCAAGCAGATCATTTTTTGTAATACCCCGGGGCATTACCGGTTTTAACCCTTCTTTTGCAGGTCCTTCAATAAGACCCTCCAATATCTTCCTGGCCACCCCCAGCTCATTTTGCGGTATGGCCCTGTACTCCGGTACAATCTGACTGCCCTGTTCGTCGGAAAAATAAAGTACTATTCTCTTTCCTATAATCCTTGTATTTCTTTCAAAGGGCTTATCCATCTCAACATGGCCGACGCCTTCCATTTCTTTGCCTTCTATCAAAAACTGTACACCGTCTATTGTGCCGACCTCAGTCAAAGTATTGGTTATGGACCCCAAAAACATAGACTCGCCGGCTGTCCCTTTAGGAAAATTATCCTTTAATTCTTTAGAAAAATTCAACCTGGCTATTCCATCCGACACGCTTACGTCAAGTAGCTTAACCTCATCAGGAATTATACCTACCAAACCCGGTTTTTGAGGACCTGCCATCAATTCCTTAACCAACGCCTGTGCAATTTCTTTGTTTATAACCTCCACTTCCCTTACTTCGGGCACCACATACATGAACTGTTCATCGGGGAAATAAAGTATGACCTTCCTCTTTTCTACGGTGGTACCATCCTCTTCAACCTGCACCGGCATTTGTTCCTGCTGGGCTATTTCCATCAAAACATCGGTACTGCCACGGGTTAGCAAACCCAACGGCTGTCCTTTTTCGTTTTTCAGTTCATCCCCGTTAACATAAAACTTTACGTGTTTTATATCTTCAAATTCGGTAAGAGTATTCACAATGGACAACCTGGCCACCGCCTGTTCCATCGCCGAGGCCTCGAGAAATTCCTTGGAAAGGTTTACCGTTGCTATATTTTCGGCTTGGGTAAAGTTTAATATTTTTGTGCCCTTTGGTATTGTGTGGACAAATTCATCATGCAACGGACCTTCGAATAATAGGCTCAAGGTGGCCAGAGCCCTGTTTTCCTCTGTTTCTATGATTATATCCCGGGTCTCGGTAACCAATTTATTCATATCATTATTTGTATAATAAAGCACTACGCTTATTTTTTGCGTATCGGCCATTTCTTGTCGCTGACTGTACTGCTGGGTATTCTGTTGTGGTTCCCTTACACCTTCCGGCGGCTCTACTTTTCTGGCGCATCCCGACATAAAGACCAAGATGCAAGATGCCAGCAGTACATATACTGCAATGGTTTTCATTTATTACCCTCCCTTTGGGCCTGGGGCAAAATCGTAGAATCCCACTTTACCTTCCAAAGGTCATCAATTTTTACCAGTTTTATTAATGCATTTTGGTTAGAGGTTTCCATTTCGTCCTTTAACCTTAGATCATAACTGGCATTTACCAGGGCTTCATCACCCCGTATTAAAATCTCGTAATCCAATACATCATACTTTAAAATAACCGGGTCGATATTTTCTATAATGCTTAAATATTCTTCATAGGTTAGCACTTGTTCTCCGTTATGGGCGATGTACTTGAATGAACCTTCCCAATCCTTTGCGGACAAGGATTCAAAATATAGTTTAACCACATTGGCAGGATTTAGTATAATATCCCTATTCCTTCGTAGTGGCTCCAATAACTGTACGGCATCGTCATCTCCAAAAAACTGATCTTCTTCCTGTATAAAAGGATGGATGGATGCCATCTCCATCTTCTGGCCCTCTACCAATATTTGTACACTGTTTATGCTACCCAGCTCGGTTATTGAATTAACAACAGAGTATATGGCCAGTGCTCTAACTCTTCTCTCGTCTTCTTTACTTAGGGCAATGTCTTGGGCAGTGTTTAGAAAATTGCTGTCGAAATTTACAAAGGCAACGCCTTCATTCTCTGAAAAGGAAATTAGCCTGGTGTCAGGGTGTATAAGGGGTTTTCTGCCTGCCTTATTGGTACCCTTTATCAGCTCTTTTACGATTACACTTTCCAGCTTTTCGCTTCCTTTATTTACCATTCTCACTTCGGGTACCAGAAAATTTCCCGTATCATCGCCAAAATATAAAACTATGCTATCGCCCTTTTCTTCCATTTCCGGATTAACCGGGACGAAGTTTTCATCCTGTTCCAGTTGCTTGGACCGTTCTATGTCTCGGGTCAGCCGGGAATTGTAAAACAGATTGCACCCCGACAATATGACCACCAGGATGCAAAGAATACATACCAATGCTATTTTTCTCATTATATAAGCTAAACCTCCATCAGTCTCATAATGCACAGTATATTATTTTTGTTTTACAAAATATTTAAGTAAACTTAACAATTGCATGAATATTAAATGCCAATGGGCAGTGTTATTGTGAATTTGGTACCTACGCCCTCTTCGCTTTCGACGCTGATATTGCCGCCATGGGTCAGTATTATATTATGAGCGATGGAGAGACCCAGGCCCGTGCCCCCTGTGTCCCTAGACCGTGCCTTGTCAATTCTGAAAAACCTATCAAATATATGCTTTAGGTCCTCTTTGGGTATTCCTACACCGGTATCTTCTACCTCTACCACGGCCTGTCCATCGGAGGAAAATAAGGTCACCGTCACCTTACCCTTTTCGGTATATTTGATACCGTTGTCAATAATATTGGAAAAGGCCAGCTGTAGTTTCAACCCATCCCCCATAATGTTTACATCCTGCTTTTGTATGAACTGTAGCATAATGTTCTTACTATCGGCCAGGGGTTTCAAACTCCTTATAGTACCGCCGATTAATTCGTTCAAGTATACATTTTCCCTTCTGGCCAAACCATCCTGCTTATCAATTTGTACCAAGGTTAACAGATCATTAATAATTGCAGTCAGTCTGTCAATTTCACTATTAATATCCCGCAGGAACTCCTTAAATATCCCGACATCGTTAATGTCTTGGTGAAGTAAAGATTCGATGAGTATCTTCATAGAACTTAAAGGCGTCTTAAGCTCGTGGGATGCATTGGCTACGAATTCATATCTTGCCTTGTCCAAGCCCTCCAGCCTCTCGCTCATTACATTAAAAGCCCGACCCAATTGGGAAAGTTCACTATTGCCTCTAGCCTTCACCCTTTGGCTCAAATGGCCCATACTCATTTTCTTTATTACATGGGTCAATTCCTTTATGGGATTTGTCAAGTAACCTGACAACACAAAACTAAAGACAGCTATAAAGATACTGATTATGAGTGAATAGGTGGTTATCCTGTCTCTAATCTTGATAATGGTATGGAAAATATTGTTAAGGGACGACGATACCAATACAACGCCTATTATTTCACCCTCGTAGGTTATTGGAGCGGTACAATACATAACCCAGCCATGTTCGTTCAAAAAATAGGTTTGGGTGGTGCTTTCGCCCCTTAACGCCATGTCAATTTCTTCGTATTTCAGGGTTTGGCTTAACATCCTAAGGTCATTAAAGGAATCCGAAATAACCGTTCCCTTAGGATTCAATATAAGCACTCTGGCTTCCAGCTCTTCGCCAAACTCCTGGGTTACGGAATTTAGCATTGGATCGGCTTGTGCTAAATACTTTGATACCACCACTGATATTACATTTGACTCTTTTTTAAGATAGGCATCTTGCTCTGACAAATAGTTGTCTTCCAAAATATTTAATACCAGCACATTCATTACCAGAAAAGCTATGGCTATTATTATGAAGTAGGTTAACATTAACCTCCAGCGGATACTTGAAAATATATGCTTATTTATCCGTAAAATAATAACCCACTCCCCATTTCGTAAATATAAACTCGGGCTGGCTGGGGTTTTTTTCAATCTTTTCCCTTAATCTTCGGATGTGAACGTCAACCGTTCTCAAATCTCCCAAATAGTCGTATTTCCATATGGTTTCAAGTAAATTTTCCCTGCTAAACACTTTGCCGGGGTTGGTTGCAAATAACTGAAGTAAGTCAAATTCCTTGGCCGTTAAATTAACTTCCTTGTCGTCTATTAACACAGTCCTACTGTCCAGGTTAATTACCATACCGTTAACCTTTATCTGCCTGCTCTTATCCTCTTCCTTGGTAGCCATTGAACGCCTGAATATGGCTTTTATCCTTGCCTTTAATTCAAGTATGTTAAAGGGCTTAGTCAAATAATCATCGGCACCGTACTCCAAACCCAATATTTTATCCATATCCTCACCCTTGGCCGTAAGCATGATAATAGGTACCGACATCTTTTCCCTAATCTTTTGACACACGGTTAGTCCGTCTACCTTTGGCAGCATAACATCCAATATTATCAAATCGTATTCATTGGAATTAACTTTGTCCAAGGCCTCCTCCCCATCATAGGCCGCATCGATAATATATCCGTCCTGTTCGAGGCTAAACTTCAGGCCCTTTACAATCAATGGTTCATCATCAACTACCAAAATTTTCTTATTCATTCGCCACACCCCAAATCCTAATGATATCCTCTGGTATCAAATAATATTACATTTCCAAAGTATCAACTGTTACACCATAATTATATCAGCAATTTAATCGTTTTTCTATCTCGTCTGCAAAGGATAGCCATGGCATTAGTACAAAAATTCGTAATCCGGTAGAAACAGTTTAACCGCAAAAGCCCTTTATATGGTTATACTGTCTTTTATTCTTTCAAAAGTTTTTTCTCCAATACCCGATACATTGATAATATCGTCTATTTTCGTAAAATTGCCGTTTTTCTCCCTATATTCAACAATGCTTCTGGCTTTTACCGGGCCTATCCCCGGCAATTGCTCCAGCTCCTGGGTACTGGCCTTATTAATATTTATAAGGCCGGCTCCGCTCCCCTCCGTTTCGCTTCCTCGTATGATTCCGAAAGCCTCAGGGTGGGCTTCAACTTCTCCCTTGGAAGGTATGTATATCTTGTCTTGGTCCTGGAGGATGGCAGCCAGATTGATGTGAGTGATATCCCCATGGGGCGTTAGATCACCGGCCATAATGATAGCATCCTCAACCCTTGATCCGGCTTTAAGCTCTATTACCCCCGGGTTGTTGACCTGCCCGGCTACATGTACCTTAATATAGGAAATGCTTTGGTCATCCTCCTCATAATCGTCTTCTTTCTGCTCTACAACAAAGTCTTGTGTTTCTTGCTTAGATATTTCCGTCCATTGCCGGTCGTTGTCGGAAATACTGTCCTTGGATAAAAAATATATGGTCTGAATGGCTATTATAATGCACAGAACAAAAATTATCTTGTTACTGTTTTTATTTGCCGCCATATACCATCACCTTGGTACAAAGATATTATACACATATAATTCTTCATTTATATAGATTTCCCTCTTTTTTTTAGCATCTAACATAATTAACCTTTGTCAAGGATGGCATTAATTTGTTATACTATTGAAGTATAAAGTGCTAGAATATGGGGGCTTTAGAATGAAAAAAATTATAGTATTTGTTCTGACACTATCCTTTCTTTTTGTACCTTGTTGGGCACATGCACAAGACGAAACCCAGATACAGTCAAGTCCTCCGGTTATAACCGATGGAGCCGCCATTTTGCTGGATATGAACCATGGAAACATACTGTTTCAAAAGAACGCGCATAAGAGACTGTATCCCGCCAGTACCACCAAAATTTTAACTGCCATTATTGCCTTGGAAAGGGGTAACCTGTCCGACAAGGTGACAGCCACCAGCTCACCGGTAACTCAGGTGGGCAGGGATACCAGTATAATATGGCTCAATGAAGGAGAGGTGCTCACTTTAGAACAGTTGCTGTATGGACTAATGCTACCTTCGGGTAATGATGCAGCCGTTGCCATAGCAGAACACATATCGGGTTCGATTGACGAATTTGTTAAACTGATGAATGATAAGGCAAGGGAAATCGGAGCGTTAAACTCCCATTTTGTAAATCCCCATGGGCTACATAATGATAACCATTATACCACTGCGTATGACATGGCGATAATCGCCAGGTACGCTATGGAAAATCTGCCGAAATTCAGAGAAATTGTGGGCACTGACTTTTACTCCCTTCCCCCGACAAACAAACAAAAAGAGGAAAGAAAATGGTATAACAGCAATAAAATGCTCCATAAAACAAGTAAACATTACTATGAATACGCCACCGGAATTAAGACCGGTTACACATCCCAGGCAGGAAACGCCTTAGTTTCCTCGGCCAACAAGGACGGGTTTGAACTTCTGGCGGTCATTTTAAATGACAGACAGCATACCGTATATGAAAATACCAAAGCATTATTTGATTATGGTTTCAATAATTTTGTTGAGGTCAAACTTATAGACAGCGGCCAGGACATTGCCGAAGTAAAAGTGGAAAACGCGGCAATTGAAGAGCAAGATATACCTTTGGTATTAGTTAGCAGTGATGAATACATCGACGTGTTTGCCAAGGACGAAATCCCTTTGATTTCTAAAGAAATAACCATTGATGAAGAAATAACCGCTCCCATAACCAAGGGTCAAACCCTGGGTAAGATAAGCTACAGTATTAAGGGCAGGGAATTGGCATCCATTGACCTGGTGGCCGGCAGGGATGTGGCCCAAAAAACAATAAGCAATCTAATTAAACCTAAAAAAGAATTGCCGTTGTGGCTAAAAGTATTATTTATACTGTTATTGCTATTTCTGCTGATAAGGATAATAGGACTGGTTATTAGAAGAAAGAGAAGGCGAAGAAGGTTTTACAGTTCAGGTTATTACAGGCACCATAGGAAATAAACAAAGGGGGCTTTTAAAGCCCCCTAACTTTATACCAGCACTTCTTTTGATATTGATTTGTTAAATACGTCCGCCGTTTCCGGTTACTGTACAACTATATTAACCAATTTATTGGGTATTACCACTAGCTTAACTATATTCTTACCCTCTACAAGTGACTTTATCCTCGGTAATTCCAATACCAGCTCTTCCAACTGTTCTTTGGGAGTGTCCATGTCTACTATGATCTTACTCTTTATTTTGCCGTTTATTTGAACCACCATTTCAACTTCTTCTATAATTAGCGCAGCTTCGTCATGAACAGGCCATTTTTGGTCATGTATACTTCCCTTCTTGCCTATTACCTGCCACAGTTCTTCCGTTATATGGGGTGCAAAGGGAGCCAACAAAAGCAATAAAGCGGTAATTCCCTGAAGAATCAAGCCCTTCTTTTGTTCATCCTGGGCCACTTTGTCCCTGTAATGATACAGCTCGTTAACCAGTTCCATTATTCTGCTAATGGCCGTGTTGAAATTAAACCTGTTTTCAATATCCCTTGTCACATTTTTTATTGCCCAATTGATGGCAAAGTAGAGTTTTTTGTCTTCCTTGTTAAATACACTGACATCACATTCACCCAATTGCTCCTCCGCCAATCCAGGATAGGACGTTACCAAACGCCATACCCTGTTTAAAAACCTAAAACAACCTTCTACGCCTTCGTCGCTCCATTCCAGGTCCTTTTCCGGGGGAGATGCAAATAGAATGAATAACCTTGCAGTGTCGGCTCCGTACCGGTTTATTATATCCTCGGGACTTACGGTATTGCCCTTGGATTTGGACATTTTTGAACCGTCCTTCAAAACCATACCCTGGGTCAATAGATTGACAAAGGGTTCATCCACATCGCTAAAATTAAGGTCATACATTACCTTGGTGATAAACCTGGAATACAGCAGATGCAATATTGCATGCTCTACCCCGCCCACATATTGTTCCACCGGCATCCAGTATCTTACTTTATTTATATTAAAGGCTTCTTGATCGTTATTAGCATCAGTATATCTGAAAAAATACCATGATGAACATACAAATGTGTCCATGGTATCCACTTCCCTACGGGCCTTGCCTCCACACTCGGGACAGGTGGTATTAACAAACTCCTCCGACGTGCTCAAAGGCGATTGACCGGCACCCGTGAACTTAACATCGGTGGGCAGCATAACGGGCAACTGGTCTTCGGGCACCGCCACCATACCGCACTTATCACAGTAAATAATGGGTATGGGCGCTCCCCAGTATCTTTGCCTGGAAATCAGCCAATCCTTAAGTCTGTATGTAACCTTTGGCTGACCCAGACCATTCTTTTGTAAAAATTCTATTACCTTTTTTATGGCTTCTTTGTTGCTAAGACCGTTAAACTGTCCGGAATTGATCATAATCCCGTCTTCAGTAAAGGCCCGTTCCATATTTTCTGCGTCAATGTCACCCTCTTCGGGTCTTATCACGGGCAAAATGGGCAGTTCATATTTCATGGCAAATTCAAAATCCCGTTGGTCATGGGCGGGCACACCCATAACGGCACCGGTGCCGTAATCCATTAAAACATAATTAGCTATATAAATGGGCACTTTTTCACCGTTTACCGGATTGACCACATATTTGCCTATAAATACCCCTTCCTTTTCACCTTCAGTTGAAGTCCGCGCTATCTCGTTCATACTTTGCACTTTTTCTATAAAATCCCTAACTTCCTGTTCGTACTCAGTACCTTCCACCAGCTTAAGGACCAATGGATGTTCCGGCGCCAAGGTCATATACGAAACACCGAAGATGGTATCGGGTCTGGTGGTGAACACATCAATTTGGTCATCCGTCTCTTCCACCTTAAAGGTTATAAGTGCGCCTTTGCTCTTTCCTATCCAGTTTTTTTGCATAGTCTTTACCTTTTCAGGCCAGCCTTCAAGTTTTTCTATATCCTTAAGCAGTCTTTCGGCATAGTCGGTAATTTTGAAAAACCATTGTTCCAGTTCCCTCTTGCCCACCTGTGTGCTGCAACGTTCGCACAGACCGTTTACCACCTGTTCATTGGCCAATACCGTTTTACAGGACGGACACCAATTCACTGCGGATTTCTTTTTATAGGCCAAACCCTTTTTATACAATTGCAGAAACAGCCACTGTGTCCATTTATAATAATTGGGATGGCAAGTTGCCACTTCCCTGTCCCAATCATAGCTTATACCCAGACTCTTTAACTGTTTTCTCATGCTTTCTATATTATCCCATGTCCATTTGTTGGGATGGACATTATTCTTTATGGCAGCATTTTCCGCAGGCAATCCAAAGGCATCCCATCCCATGGGATGAAGAACATTATATTGGTTCATCGTCTTGAATCTGGCTATAACATCTCCAATAGAATAGTTCCTCACATGGCCCATATGGAGTTTTCCTGAAGGATAGGGAAACATCTCCAGTATATAATATTTTTCCTTGCCGGCATCCTCTTTGACTTTATACTTTTGGTCCCTTTCCCATTGCTGCTGAAACTTTTTCTCTATATCCTTAAAATTATAGTTCATATATATCCTCCTTCTTACCGCCACCCGGCAGACGACAAACAAAGGGACTTATTTTAAAAACCTCTCATCCCTTCACTTTAGAGACGAGAGGTAAGCGCCTATACCATCATGCCCACCGGACAAGTTATTATCCTTTAAATGCTCTTTGGCACAGTCTTTAAATATTATATTTCATTATAAATCACATGTCAATATGAATGCTCTGGGCTCCGGTCCACAACCGTTCCAAATCATAAAACTGCCGATCATCCTGATGGAATATATGGACGACAACATCTCCATAGTCCATTACCACCCAACGCCCTTCGTTATGCCCTTCTTTTCTCAACTGTGTATAGCCATGCTCTGATAGTTTGGATTCCAATTCATTTTGTAATGCCTTTACCTGCAAAAAGGATTTGCCGCTGCAGATCACGAAGTAATCCGTAATAATGGTCAGAGCCGAGACATCCAACAGTACTATGTCATCGGCTTTCTTGTTATGCAGGATCTTTGCCGCCAACAAAGCCAGTTCCCTGGAATTTGCCAATAATCTCCCTCCTGAAACCTATTATTTGTAAATTATTGTAATATTATTCGAAATTTAAATAAATACAATTAATAAACCCCATTAAAAAGAATATCATAAATAACACCAGTCCACCCATGGATTTTCTATTAAAACATTTACAAAAACATTATACCTAATATCCCCAGATAACACAAATATATAACCATCAATAGAATCCCATGCCCCCTTGTCAATCTGCCCTTTAATATGCCTGGGACCACCAGTAGGATCATGAGGATAAGGGCCACGGGAAGGTCTAAGGCCACCGTTTGCCTTTTTATGGCTATATCATCTATCTTGGCACTCACGCCTAAAGCCATGGTAAGATTTATAATATTTGCACCAATAATATTTCCCACCGATATACCCTCATATTTTTTTAATATGGCTGTAATTGTAGTAACCAGTTCAGGTAAAGAGGTACCTAAAGCTATCATGGTAAGGCTCACCACGGCCTTTGGCACCCCAATGATGTCAGCTATTTCCACCCCATAATGAATCAAAAGCTCCGCCCCTACCACCACCAGGCCGGCGCCCAATATAAATTTTAATATGCTCATGGACATTCTTTCCCTTTTTGGAACAAGTTCCGTTAGACTAAAATTCTGGGATGACCGCTGTTTAATCCTTCTGATTTCCAGCAAATTGGCTATCATATAAATAATCATACATAAAAAAAGATAATTGCCTTCTAGGGAGTCGATCTTCCTATCTGCCACAAAACGGAAAATAAATAGGGTAACCGATATCATGAGCAGCCCTTTAATGACAAAGGACTTAAACTTTATTTTACCGGGCAAAAAGAATATCCCCAATGCAAGAATTAAGCCTATGTTACATATGCAAGATCCGATTATATTTCCCAGGGCAACATCCGGAAAACCGTCCACCATGGCCAGGGACGATACCAACAGCTCCGGCAGGGTGGTGGCAAAACTTACAATGGTAGCACCTATAACTATACTGGGGATGCCCGTCTTTTTAGCTATGCTGACTGCCGATTCCACGAACCAATCCCCGCCCTTAATTATCACAACCAGCCCCACGGCAAATAACGCAAAAGCCAGGATACTGTCCATTTATATACCCCCTAAAATAAAAAACATACACTTAACTAAAGTGTATGTTTTTTACGGGTAAAAAAATAACCAGTAAGTCATAAATTGTATTTTCTCCTAATCAGCATATCATTTCGGGCATCAATGGTTAGAGGGTGTATCAATGAACCCAAGCGCAACACATAATCAATGGTATTACTAAAGGCCTTAATTATGGCATCATCCAGGTCTTTAAAAGCCAAATCCCTCAGCCGATCCACCCCGGGGTAGCACCTTGAAGGTTCTATAAAATCCGAAAGATAGACTATCTTTTCCAAAATGGTCATATTTGCCCTTCCCGTTGTGTGGTACCGGATGGCATTTAAGATATCCAAATCATCTATCTCGAAAATATCCGCAGCCATAGCCGCTCCCAAGGGACCGTGTATCAGTTCTTGCTCCATAATGGTGACGGTATCCAAACGGAGATTGTAACGCTTAATGGCGTCTATCATTTGCTGTCGGGTCAAACCTTTGGCACAATCATGGACCAGGCCCGCTATTTTGGCCTTATGGGGGTGTGCTCCGAAACGAGCGGCCAATTGCTGGGATGTATTACTGACTCCGATAGAGTGTTCAAGCCTTTTTTTATCCAACAAATTTTCAAGGGTTTTAAGGATATATGCTTCATCCTTCATGACTGTCACTACTTCTCCGTATACAAGTCAAATTTTCTTATATATGATTCAACCGATTCAGGTAATAAATACTTTATGGGCTGCCCTGTTCTAACACGATTTCTGATATCGGTGGAAGATATGGCAAGGGAGGGTACCTCTACAAAGTGAACCTTCCCATAATTGTCCCTGATGTTTTCAATGGCATCATTAATAGCGGAAATGTGATAGCCGGGCCGCGTAGCAGCAATAAAATCACACAATTTAACCAGTTCTTCGGCATCCTTCCATGCTAATATTTCCATTACTGCATCCGCACCGGTTATAAAATAAAGTTTATATTTGTTTCCATATAGCTTTCTAAAGTATTTGATGGTATCTATGGTATGGGTACATCCTTTTCTATTTATTTCTACGGAAGATGCCTGAAAGTATCGATTGGTTATGGTAGCCAGCACCGTCATATAATGTCTGTGAATGGCGTCGGTTACATATTTATCTTTTTTGTGGGGAGGATTACCCGCCGTTACAAATATAACCTTTTCCAGGTTATATTTGTGCCTTGCCACCTCGGCGGTAACAAGGTGGCCGTAATGTATGGGATCAAAGGTCCCTCCCATAATCCCCAGTCTACGTATTCCATCCTTACTGCCTAAGTTTTCATTATCTTTTGTATCCATATCTCACGCTGAACCCTCTCAATAACATCACTTAGATTATACACAATTATTTCGTATATTTAAAGGCCGTTGCCCGTAAACCCCTAAAAATTCAGCTATGATTGCAGTGGCGTACTGCCATATAGCCGCCTTTTTAATTCTACATTTTGCCGAAAATAATCTTTTAAAATATACGCACACTATATATATAACCCATTTTAGGAGAAAGAACCATGGATGTACAAAACATTATTAATAAACTTAATTGGTTTTATATGCTGGAACTTATGCAGGTAGACAGCTATATAAACCAGTCCCGTCTTTCAAAGAATCCACAGATATGCCATGCCCTGGAACGTTTTGCATACATTGAACAGCAGCACGCAAATAATATACGCCACCAGTTGGCCAGGTTTGGAGCAAAGCCCAACCCATCAGCTACCGTTATACCTCCTTGGATAGGAAGGATTGTCGGAAAGACCGCTCCGGCAATGGGTGAATTTTTAATGCTCAGACTTAATATATCCATCGAACAGAAAGCCAAAAGCGATTACCTTAAATTTATAGACGGTGTTCGGGATCCCTATTTGTTGAAAATGTTGTGGTCACACTACATAGACGAAGATCTGCACGCCACATGGATGGCCAAAAAATCCAGGCAATGTATTTTTAAATTCATAAAGCCTTGGAAAACGGTTAAGCGTTAAGGATGGTATTGATCATTTTTTTCTTAGCTGCTGTATGGTATTCTTTGCCGTGGTATACAGCCCGGGACCGGTAAGGCCTATTACAAGGCCAAATATAAAACCCTTTTTCAGGTCCTCCGGGTACAAATATAACATTCCAAAAATAATGCCTATAACGGTAGACAATAATGAACCGTATCTTTTTGGCATTCCTATGTGTTTAGCCAACTCAACAATGCCCATAATTAAAGGGACCAACAATATTCCTTCATACTCCACACTACCACCCCTACATGCATTATTACTATATATCTATGTAAGAGTGGAGGTTTTTAAGAGTATAAATTAATCCAAGTATATTTTTTTATGCTCCTTAGATTCCCTGTATAATACAAATTTATTGCCTATCACCTGCACCGGCTCGGAATTGGTACGCCGGGCCAGTTCATGGCAAGCATCCTTCACGTCTAATTGACTGTTTTTTAAAACGGTCACCTTTATAATTTCCCTGGCCTCTAAGGCATCATCAACCTGGGCTATCAGGTTATCACTTATACCTGCCTTGCCTATCTGAAAGATGGAATTTATCCTGTTGGCAAGAACACGTAAATGCTTCCTTTGCTTGTTGTTTAGCATAATGTTTTATCCTTTCCCGGATTTTAGTTTTAGTATGTATTATTCGATATAATCAAATTCCACAGTTGCTATTCTTACAGTATCTCCGTTTTGTATTCCCTTTTCCTTTAAAGCATCTATAATACCCAATTCTTTTAATTTTCTTTGGAAGTATTTCAATGAATAATTATCATCAAGATTAACCGATCTCATAAGTTTTTCGGCCGCCGGACCTTCAACCACATACACATCATGGTCCATAAAAACCTCAAAACCAGACTCTGCTTTTTGATATGTATATTCTTTTATCTTCTCCCCATGGTCTTCTTCCAGTCTGGGCAGTGATTTAAGGACAGAGATTATTTCATTTTTTAATTGGTCCATGCCCTCTTTTTTTGCCGCTGAAATCCCGATTACCGGCCATTTATCCTTTAGATACTCCCTAAACCTTTGCAAATTTTCCCGGGCACCGGGAAGATCCATTTTATTGGCGGCTATTATCTGGGGTCTTTGAGCCAGTGTTTCGTTGTATAGTTTAAGCTCATTGTTTACGCCTTCAAAATCTTCGATGGGATCCCTTCCCTCTATACCGGAAATATCAATTACATGCACCAATAACCTCGTCCGTTCAATATGCCTCAAAAAATCATGTCCAAGACCTACCCCCCTATGGGCCCCTTCTATTATGCCCGGTATGTCCGCCAAAACGAACCCGTCACCGTAGCTTGATGATACAACGCCTAAGTTGGGATTTAAAGTGGTAAAATGATAATTTGCTATTTTAGGTCTTGCGGAGGTTAAGATTGACAAAAGGGTGGACTTGCCTACATTGGGAAGGCCTATTAATCCCACATCGGCTATGAGCTTTAGCTCCAATTCCAGCCATAATTCTTCCCCGGGTTCGCCCAGCTGGGAAAACTTCGGTGCCTGCCGAACGGAAGTGGTAAACCGTGCATTACCCTTACCGCCCCTGCCGCCATGGGCCACTATAACACTTTGGCCCTCTTCGGTCAGATCGGCTATCCTTTCCTTTGTTTCATAATTGAAAATCATCGTACCGGGGGGAACATGTATGACCAAATCCCGGCCGTTCTTTCCGGTCATATTTCGCCTGCTGCCGTTTTGGCCGGATTCTGCCTCATAATGCTTTTTGTACCTAAAATCCATTAAGGTGGATAGGTTGCCGTCCACCTTAAAGATTACATTACCGCCGTCTCCGCCGTCTCCGCCGTCCGGTCCGCCGTCAGGAACATATTTTTCCCTTCTAAAGGAAATGGCACCGTCTCCCCCCTTGCCCGCCTTTACAAATATCTTGGCTTTATCTACAAACATATTATCACCCATATCTAGGTTTGTATCAAAAAGGAGTTTTTATACAACATCCCAATTAAGTTCTTATATATATTAAAGAATGCACCCCCGGGTGCATTCTTTTTAATGAACTGCGTACTCCTCTTGATATACGCTCACCTGTTTTTTATCTCTTCCCTTACGTTCAAACTTTACTATACCGTCTATCTTTGCAAATAGAGTGTTATCCTTTCCCATACCTACATTCAAACCGGGATATATCTTTGTACCCCTTTGCCTAACGAGGATATTTCCGGCCAACACAAACTGACCGTCACCCCTTTTCACGCCCAGTCTTTTGGATTCACTGTCCCTACCGTTCCTGGAACTGCCTACACCCTTTTTTTGGGCAAACAATTGAATATTTATGTTAAACATTTGGTTGCACCTCCTCTTCAACTATATATATATGAGACTTATACTGTTTTGCTACGTTCTTAAGACCCAAAACCATGGTCTCAAGAATTGCCTGGCATTTGTCCATTTTATCGCTATCCATTCGCTCATTCAACCTGCAGCAAAGATTGCCTTCGGTCACTTTCCATTCAACATCGGCAGATAAAAATTGTACTAAGCCCAACAGTGCCGTTTGACCTGCCATGGAAACCGCGGCACACAACACATCTTTGCCGTATTGATCAAAGTTTGCATGACCTGAGATGGAATAGCCTACGATACTTCCATGGGCATTTCTGGAAATTGTAATCTTAATCACGGCTATATACCCAAACCTTTATGAAAAAATCAATCACAGTTTATTTTAGATATTTCAACCCTGGTAAAAGGCTGTCTGTGGCCTTGTTTTCTCCTATAGCCCTTTTTTGCCTTATATTTATATACTATGATCTTCTTTCCTTTGCCATGACCCAGTACTTTTGCATCAACCTTGGCTCCCTGCAGCACGGGAGTACCTATCTTTATACCGTCTTCACTGCCTACGGCCAATACTTCCTCAAAGGTCACCATATCCCCAGGCTGTCCGTTCAACTTTTCGATGTTAATCACATCGCCTTCCTGAACCCGATACTGCTTTCCGCCTGTCCTAATTATCGCATACATGCCGTTTACACCTCCTCAAACCAGTCTCGCCAGAACAAGGTAATCCCAAGGATTTTTATAACCTTTCCTGAGCGGCTTCACATTGAAATATTTTAACATATGAAATATGGCCTGTCAATGCCGGAAAAAAGGGCACACCCAGTCATTAAACCTCCTTTGAAACCTCTACATCTCCCATTTTTATATTCATTTTTTCTGCATGGACATCTGAAGATTTGATAATATATATATTCCTATTGTACTTACTCTCTAAGTCTTTAACAAGCTTTCGATAGCAGCCCTTTTCGAGTAATGACGCAATGGACGGGTGTACCTGTACCCATACGGCCTGGCCCTTTGTATGCCGAAACTTCCGTTCTATTTCTTTTAATATCTTGGCAATCATGGCGTTTTCGTCCAAAACCTTGCCCAATCCATGGCAGTATGGACAGGGTTTTTGCAGTATGGAAGACAGCCTGGGAGTTACCTTTTTCCTGGTCATTTCAACTAACCCCAGGGCGGTGAAGCCTAAGACGCTGGTCTTGGTTTTATCCTTTTTTAGGGCCTGTTTCAGGTGATCTATTACCATCTGTTTATGTTGATCGTTATCCATGTCGATAAAATCTATGATTATTATTCCTCCGATGTTTCTTAAACGCAATTGCTTGGCTATTTCTTCAGCCGCTTCCAAATTGGTCTTTAAAACGGTATCCTGGAGATTAACGGTACCTACAAACTTACCGGTATTTACATCTATGGAGCTTAAGGCCTCGGTTTGATCGATTACGATATACCCCCCGCATTTAAGCCATACCTTTTTATTCAAAGCCTTGTTAATTTTGGTCTCTACCTGGTAATAGTCAAAAATATCAACATCTCCTTGATAATGGAACACCCTGTCTTTTAGGGCGGGTGAAACTCCATCCAGTAATTCCAAAATATTTTTGTACTCTTTTTCATCGTTTATTATCAGCTTATCAATATCGTCTGTGAACAAATCTCTTATGATTCTATTTATTAGACTTTCTTCCTTATATATTAGCTTGGGTACCCTTCCTGATCCGGCCTTTTTTCTTATATTCTCCCAAATCTTCAGCAGACAGTGCAAATCTTCCTTTAACCTTTTAGCTTCCTTCTTTTCTGCGGCTGTACGGACTATTACACCGATATTTTCGGGCTTTATATCCTCTACTATACCCTTTAATCTGTTCCTTTCACATTCATCCTCTATTTTCCTGGACACTCCCACATAATTGACGGTGGGCATGAGTACTAAGTATCTTCCGGGCAGTGTTATGTGGGTGGTTACCCTGGGCCCCTTGGTGCCAATGGCATCCTTGACAACCTGGACGGTTATATGTTGGCCCTGTTTTATTACATCGCTAATGGACAGGTCTTTCAATTTTTCTATAACGCAGTCATCCGTATCTTCAAGTTCATATAATGATTTATTAATATCGCTTTTATAAAGAAAAGCATTTTTCTCCAAACCTATATTTACAAAAGCTGCCTGCATACCCGGCAGTACATTTTCTACCTTGCCTTGATATATATTGCCCACTTTTCTTTGACATTCTTTATTGTCAATATATATCTCTACCAGGTCACCTTCCTCCAGCAGTCCTATCCTTACTTGGTTGTAGCTTACATCAATTACGATTTCCTTGCTCATATACCCCTACACCTCAAATCGTTGTATAAATCAATTGCATCAAAAACGTCCAGTATTTGCCCTTCAAATGCCACCATCAACCCTACCCGATGAATACGCCAAAAACCTTCACCTCCAATATTAAGAAAATTATTGAGGGTTTGAACCATCAACAACGGATTTAAATTTTTCTTCAATCCCGTGCTTAATACAGCCTTAATGACTATTCCTTCTTCATTCCGCCGTACATAATGTTTATGAATAAAGGGGGCAATATTAATCTCCCTCTGACCTTTTTTCCCCTTCTTAACCGCTATTATTTCACTTTGGTTAAAAAATCTCTCCACTGCCTGAAGGTCGCCAATTCGGTCTTCGCCTTCTTCAACATAGGTTAAATCATATTCTGCCCTGTCAATTATCGACATTAAGGAAGGAAACCCTTTGTCCAGATATTTCCCTCCCAGCATCTCCAAACCCTTGGGTAAAACCTGGTTCAACCTGTTGCAGATATCGACTGGGCATGGCCCGTCTTCCAGTTCCACGTCCAAATATTCTCCTGAACTGGTTACTCCCACCGCTAAAGCGGAGGCAAAGGATATTTTGGCATGGGGATTAAACCCCTGGGAATACTTTATAGGAAGACCTGACCGCCTGAAGGCCCGTTGAAAAGCCCTTTGCAAATCAAGATGGGATATATATTTAACATCGGAACCCTTTGCAAATTTTAATGCCATTCTCATCTAACACAGCCCCTCCCCGAAGTAGGATAATCCGCAATTTTTGCAATGGACTCTACAATCCTCCGTGGTTATTCCCTTAAGGGCCCTGCGGTATTCCCTTAACAAAAAATCCTTGGTAATGCCAACGTCGATATGATCCCATGGCAGTACCTCGCCTTCCGGCCGTTTCCTGCTACTGTAAAACTTTGGGCGGATACCCGTACTGTCAAAGGCCGCCCTCCAACCTGCCATGTTAAGCTGATCGCTCCAACCGTCAAATTTACATCCCCTCCGCCAGGCCTCAAGCAACACCCGTCCCAGCCTCCTGTCCCCCCTGGCAAATACGCCTTCTAAAAAACTTAATTCCGGGTCGTGCCAATTGTATACCACGCCTTTTATCCTCAGCAACTGCTTAAGCATCCGCTGTTTTTCCTTAAGCTCGTCCACGGTGCATTGGGAAACCCATTGGAAGGGAGTAAAGGGCTTGGGCACAAAAGAAGAAGTGCTGATGGTCACTCTTACCGGTTTTCTTTGTATTCCATTCTTTACCGACTTATAAATATCAAGGACTCTTTTGGCCATTTCTACAATCCCATAAAGATCCTCTTCCGTTTCAGTAGGAAGTCCTATCATAAAATATAACTTGATATTATGCCATCCCGCCTCAAAGGCAAAACGCACTGCTTTATCCAGGTCTTGGTCGGTAACGTTTTTATTTATAACATCCCTGAGCCTCTGGGTACCGGCCTCCGGAGCAAAGGTTAGGCCCGTCTTTCTAACCTTTATAACTTTTTGTATATACTCTTTTTCTAAAGAATCCAGTCTTAGGGAAGGAAGGGATAATCCGACTTTTTTGTCTAGGTTTTCTTCCATTAACTGCTCTATCAGCTTATCCAGTTGTTTATAATCGGTGGTACTTAGGGAAGATAGGGACAATTCTTCGTAACCCGTAGAACTTATCAAATTCCGGGCAGATTGGACCAATCTTTTTACTGACTTTTCCCGCACCGGGCGGTATATCATGCCGGCCTGGCAAAACCTGCAACCCCTGGTGCATCCCCTGAAAAGTTCCAGCGTAATCCTGTCGTGAACAATATTAATATAGGGCACTATCATTTTGTCCGGGAAATAGCTGTCGTCTAAGTTTTTTATAACCCTTTTCTTTATAACCTTTGGGATACCGTCATATAGGGGAGTAACCGAACCGACGGTACCGTCGTCGTTGTACTGTACATGATAAAACTTGGGAACATAAACCCCTTGAATTGTGGCAGCCCTTTTTAAAAACCCTTCCCGGTCCCAGCCGGACTGTTTACAGTCCATGTATAATTCAAGGATCTCGAAAGTAACCTCTTCCCCTTCCCCTAGCACAAATATATCAATGAAATCCGCCAGTGGTTCAGGGTTATATGCACAGGGACCGCCTGCTATTATTATGGGATGGTCATCACCCCTTTCCGTACTCATAAGAGGTATATTTCCCAGGTCCAACATATTTATTACATTTGTATAACTCATTTCATATTGCAAGGTAAAACCGACAAAATCAAATTCCTCAATGGGTCTTTTGGTCTCTAGGGAAAAAAGGGGTATGCGGCCTTCCCTCATTTTCTTTTCCATGTCCACCCATGGCGCAAATACCCGTTCACAGTATATATCCCTATGGTCATTTAACAAATGGTACATAATCTTCATGCCCAAATGGGACATTGCTACCTCATAAACATCGGGAAAAGCAAAGGCAAAATTAATCTTGACACTGCCGGGATCCTTTACCACCATATTGTACTCATTTCCCGTGTACCTACCCGGTTTTTCCACCGTCATGAGAATTTTATCCAAGTATTGCTCTGTAAGCTTTCTTCCTCGTCCCGTCAAATTCCATCCTCCAGTTCTTTATATAAAGGTAAAGGTGCATTAAAATAATTTTCTACATATTTTTTATAATTCCTTTATTTTTTATTATTTCTTATTAATAATAATTTACCCAGGGAAAGATCAAGCCCGTATTGCATTACCAAATCAAGGATTTCATATTCGCTTAAATACCCAACCATATTGAGATTGCTATCCAATACCAGCACTATATGATATCTGTTTACTCCAAACCTGTCCAGCACTTTTTTAACAGGAGTGGATTGGCTTAGGGCTATTTCATGTACCCTGATGGCACCATGACGGGCCAGCTTCTTTTTTTTGCGGACAACGTCTTCTAAGGCCATAAGTACCGTAGTACTTTGCTGTCTGCCGGCTAAAATAAAGATAAAAAAACCTATCAATAAGATGGAAGGATTATTTGTAATACGGCCGAAAAAAAGATAAAAATATAAAAATATTAATACGGCGCCGGTTATCTTACCAATGGTTATACATATGGTGTCAGCAGCCTTTGTCCCCATCCTGGTGGATAAAACGGCCCTTAGAATCCTGCCCCCGTCCAGCGGTAGGGCAGGATATAGATTAAAAAAACCCAACATTAAATTGGCATTTATAAAAAATTTAAGCTTTTGAAAGGGCACCACGCCGAAGTATTCCAGCAGCAGTGCACATAAAGTAAGCATAAAATTTGCCCAGGGACCTGCCAGTGCTATAATAACTTCGGTGCTTGGTTCAACGTGGGATATGCTTTCCATCCGTGCAACGCCGCCAAAGGGCATAAATTCTATAGAGGTTACGCTAATACCATAATATTTCGCCGTTATTACGTGAAAGGTTTCATGTATGCTTACCAGGACGAAAAGGACGGCCAGTTCCTTAATGTAACCCATTACGGCACCCACAAAAAAAATAATCACCAAAAGGATATTTACTTTTACTTCTATACCATGAACATTGGCCAGTCGCATGGGAGTCTCCTCAGGCTGCTATAATGCCTAGGATTCCAGCCAAGGCTGTGGATCTGCCGGCTGTCCCTCCACCAGCACTTCAAAATGAAGATGGCTGGAGGTAGCATTCCCTGTACTGCCTACCCTTGCAATTATATCTCCCTGTTTTATTTGTTGACCGATACGACATGTAACAGAAGAACAGTGGGCGTATAGTGTTTGTATATTCTGACCATGATCTATCACCACATACTTGCCAAGTTGGGGATCCTCTCCCGTTTGGTTGACAACGCCGTCGGCCGCCGCCAGTATGTCATCACCTTCAACAGCCGAAATGTCTATACCTGTATGCTCAATTTGAGTTTTAAAAACAGGATGCTCCCGGCTACCAAAAGGCGATGTTATCTCGCCCTTTACCGGATAAATCATCCTAACAAGCCGTGGTTGGCCGATATCGCTGTTATCCCGACTGTCCCCGGCATCATCGCTGTTTTGAAAAACTGGTTGTGCCGTCTCCTCTCTGGATGAGAATAAGTTCTTGACGAATTTTAACTGACCCAGGGTATTTTCCACATCCATGGTACTGGTAAGGGCTGTCCTTAGTTCCTTGGTAATCTTATTGGCAAGGGGAGTATCAACGGTTTTAACTATCACCACAAAAAGTATAATGGCAATGCATACACCTATTCTTATCAGCAGCCTGTTGGCGGCCCTTATCTCTTCTTCCTCAATTTCGTCGTACCTGTCCCTCATGCCCCTCCTTATTCCATAATCATAACTTCTCCTCCTGGCATCGGAGGACATCATTGCCTCTATCTGCTTTTCGGTCAATCGTCGTCTGGGCCTTCTTTTTCCGTCCATCTGCATCCCCTCCTCTTCAAGGCATGGGTAATAACCTCCTTCTATAATGTATATGGAATTGAACTAATATTATTACAAATAAAAAAACAGTCCTTTGCGGACTGTTTCATACTTTCCTTTATTTTGCCGTCCCGTCATTATCCGGAGGATTTACAATAGCCCTCCACCCTAAATCCCCCCGCTGCAATGCTTTTACCATAATTTCCGCCGTGGCCATATTGGTGGCCAGGGGAATATTATGTACGTCACAAAGCCGTAAAAGGGCGTTTATATCCGGTTCGTGGGGCTGTGCAGTCAAGGGATCCCTCATAAAAATAACCAAATCCATCTTGTTGTTTGCCACCATGGCGCCTATCTGCTGGTCACCGCCCAAGGGGCCGGATAGAAATCTATATATTTTAAGACCGGTGGCTTCATGAATAAGCCTACCGGTGGTACCGGTTCCATAAAGCCTGTGTTTTGCCAATATATCCCTATAGGCTATGCAAAAATCCACCATCTGGGATTTCTTTTTATCATGGGCTATTAATGCTACGTTCAAAACCATTCCCCCTCTAGAAAAACTCTGTTTTGTGACGTCTCATGCCTATATTAAGGGCCATCCCCACCGAAATCATGTTCACCAGTAAGGAACTGCCCCCGTAACTCATAAAGGGCAGCGGTATACCCGTAACCGGCATAATCCCTATGGTCATCCCGATATTTTCTACTATCTGGAACATCAGCACCGCCACAATCCCGACAACCACCAGATTGCCAAAAAGATCCTTAGCCTTCCTGGCAATAGCCATCAATCGCATTATAAGTATGAGATACAAAGTTAACAATATTATGGCCCCTATAAACCCCAGTTCCTCGCCCACCACGGTAAAAATAAAATCGGTGTGCTGTTCGGGTACAAAATTCAGCTGGCTCTGGCTGCCGCTATACAGGCCCCTGCCGGTTAATTTTCCGGATCCCACCGCGATAATGGATTGTATCACATTATAACCGGTACCCAAAGGATCGCTATGGGGATTAAAAAGGGTCAATATCCTATTCCTTTGATAATCATCCAGTACAAAGAACCACATGGGCGGTATGGCAGCTACCCCGGCACCGATTAACGATATCAGCACCTTAAACTTAACGCCCGCCATAAACAGCATGGATATTAGGATTACCGCAAATACAAGGGAGGTACCCAAATCCGGCTGTTTAAGTACCAAAACCATGGGTATAGCTACATGAATAATAGCCGGAATAAGACTTGTAAAGCTGTTCAGCTTATCCTCTTTTTTGTATAACGACCATGCCAGGGTAATAATAATCCCCAGTTTTGCAAACTCCGAAGGCTGTAGGGAAAAACCGCCTATTTCTATCCATCTTTGAGCGCCGCCCCTTGTATAACCATACGCTTCAACGGCAACCAATGCCAGTATAACGGCTATATAAATAAACTTAGACATCTTACCCAGAATATGATAATCGAATACCAGGGTTAAAACCATGGCCCCCAACCCTACTATAAACCAAAAGATCTGTTGTTTAACAAGGCTTGATATTTTACTCCCTTCGCCGTTATAGGTTGCGCTGCTAATCATTACAAGGCTATATATTACTAACAGAACAACAACTATTATAATCAAAAAATCCAGGTTCTTAACCAACTTCTTCTTGTCCATATCCACGCTCCAAAAATTTTTACACATGTATTATAGCATATAAATCTTGCAACCATCTACTGGATGAATCCATCAAACATAGAAAAAGCACCCAGAGGTGATAAGCCAATGGGTGCCGACAATTATTTATAGGTATTCTTCCCGATCTTTTTCATTCGCTTTATAGGTATGTTGGCCGTCAAAGTTGACACTATCGTGTCATCACTTTTCCTATGTCTGCCCAGCCTGACTTCCAAACCGCTATGGTCAATTTCTATATAATCGGATACAACTTTTATAATATCCGCTTTGACCATGTTCAAAAACTGTGGAGAAACATTAGTCCTATCATGCACCAACAGAAGCTTTAATCTCTCTTTGGCTATATTTTTACTGGCGGTATCATCTTTACTGAAAAACCTAAATAAATCCATTTCCCAGCTCCCCCTTTCTTTATCGCCTAATGCCTCGGCCTGCGTCTAAATAGATTCTTTAACTTTGTCATAAAACTCTCTTCCATTTCTAAATTCATAAAGGGTACATCTTCTCCGAGTATCCTATTGGCGATGTTTCTAAAGGCCTGTCCTGCCATGGCCTTGTTATCATTTACCACCGGCTCGCCCTTATTAGTGGCGATTACTATGCTTTCATCATCCGGCACAACGCCTAACAGGTCTACGCCTAGAATATCCATGGTATCCTCGATATTCATCATATCTCCCTTTTTTACCATATCTATTCGCAGCCTGTTTATTATAAGTTGAGGGTTGGGTAAGTCATGGGCAGATAAAAGCCCGATGATCCTATCGGCGTCTCTAACAGATGATACCTCAGGAACGGTTACAACTATAGCTCGTTCTGCCCCCGCAATGGCATTTTTAAAACCCTGTTCTATACCGGCCGGGCAATCAATGATAATAAAATCAAACTGCTCCTTCAACTGGTCGCATAAATCCTGCATCTGTTGCGGGGATACAGCGCTCTTGTCCCTGGTTTGAGCGGCCGGCAGCAGGTATAGACTGTCATACCTTTTGTCCTTAATTAGGGCTTGTTTTAATCGACATACCCCTTCTACCACATCCACCAGATCATATACAATCCTATTTTCCAGTCCCATAACCACATCCAGATTTCTAAGACCTATATCCGCATCCACCAACACTACTTTTTTCCCCATTAACGCAAGGCCGGCCCCGATGTTGGCGGTCGTCGTTGTCTTACCAACTCCACCTTTGCCGGAAGTTACCACAATTACCTCTCCCATTTTCATTCCTCCTGTGTTTAATATTTGGTAAAAACAATTGTACAAAAATTTGCCTCTTTTTCATTGGGCTGTATAGACTTATGCCTAGATCTTAATGACATTGTCTGCCCTGGGGAACACACAAGGTTCGATTACAAGGGCATTATCTTTTATATAGGCTATTTCCGGCCAATCCGGTTTTGTATTGTCACCGTCCGGCGATCTGGCTATAATGTCAGAAATCCTTAACTGGGTAGGTTGTAGGGAAAAAGCAACTACTACGGCATTTCTGTCACCCTTAGCACCTGCATGGGCAATACCCCTTAAGGCACCGATGACTATTATATTGCCCGATGCCGATATCTCTCCTCCCGGATTAACATCGCCTATAATAATGACGTGACCGTCAAAACTTATCTTCTGGCCATTCCTGACTGTTTGCCTATAAAACTTAGAAGCCCCTTCGGCTATGGCATTAAACCCTTGAGCCGTCGGTTGGTATTGCACTGTAGAAGAGGTGTCGTCATTGGTTATAAAACTGCTGTCAGCGGTAAAGGTAACATCTGTAATACCGTTTCTATTAATTAAAATATCCTCTAATAACAATCTCTGATCCTCGTCCAACACCCTATTGCCATGTTGAATGGTTACGCTACAACCCTTAAAGAAATTTTTTGCGGAGTTAAGTTTTTTTTCCAATCTTGATACAATTTCTTCAAATGTAGCCTTTTCATTTAGTATAATATGGAGTCCGTTTTTACTGCCCTTAAAAGTTACATATTCATCCATAAGCTACTACCCCCGGCGTTTAACTATTAGCACCATTAAAATACACTATAATATTCTGCATGTACATAGTATTTCCTGCTTATTTTTACATTTCAATTATTAGGGTACCAACGCATCCTGCTGTATCTCTTGTTGATAGCCCTTATTCAGTTGAAAATATTCTTCAAATATGGCCCGAGCTATAGGTGCTCCGTATCCGCCTATCCGGCCCTCGCCTATTACTACCGACACCACCAGTTCCGGGTCATCATATGGAGCAAAGGCTACAAATATACCGTTATTGGTTTCCGGACCGCCGCCGCTCTTTTGGGAAGTACCGGTTTTACCTCCAACCCTGATGGGGAAATCCCTAAAATATACTGCAGCCGTACCTCCTTCCTCGGTTACCCGGCCCATCCCTTCTTTTATTGCAGCAATATTTGCGGCATCAAAGTTAACCTTATTTACCAGCTTGGGCTGTTGTTCCTTTACCACCGCTCCCTTATAGTCAATAACCTCCTTTATTATGGTAGTATCGTATACATATCCACCGTTGACGATGGCGGCAACATATCTTGCTATACCAAGAGGAGTAAGGTTTGTAGTAGCCTGACCTATACCGGCAGAAACCATGTCATTTCCGTTCCAGGGATTTTTCTCAATAATTTCCAGCAAATCTTCCACCAGTTTATTAAATTGCAGTTCATCCAATTTTATATTTAAATCATTAGTCAGATAATCTGTTATTTTATCTTTGTAGTTTTCCCTTTGTGATTCAAACAAAGTCTGGCCCAGCTCATATCTGGTATCATATATATTTAAACGGGCTATGGCTTCTACTACTCTGCTTAGGGTTTCTTCCCCCTGGCCCTCCTGGTCATTTACGGCATGGTAATGGGGCAGGATCTTCTCCCTGATTTCATTTGTATGTTCGCCATGTACATGCCCCGCCCTTTCACCCGGTATTTCTATACCGGTTTTTGAATTTAGTCCTAATAAATCGGCCCATCGGGTTAACTTATCAAGCCCCAGTCTATCCATAACCTCCAAAAAGAAATAATTGCAAGATACCCTTAGGGCATCCGCCACATTTATACTACCATGGGTAGTCCTGTAATTACTCCAGGCCAAACATGATATGCCCCGTCTCGAATCATACTTTTTGTAAACCCCTTTAGTGGTAATCTTTATATTGGGACTCAACTTGCCCTCTTCAAGCCCGGCAATACCCGTTAGCATTTTAAAAACCGAGCCCGGCGCATAAGTTCCTTGTATGGCATAGTGATACTGGGGCAAATTAGCCAGTTCTTCCGGCGTCAAACGCCCTTGTACTATATCATTGGGATCATAGGTGGGATAACTGGCCAGCGCCAACACTTCCCCGGTTTTTGCATCCAGCACGGCCACAGCGGCACCGGCACTTTCCCTTGCAAGGCCGGGCTTTCCAAATTTGCCCGCCCGGATATCTTGTATGGTTTCAATCAGCTTTTCTTCGGCTACTTTTTGCAGCCGTGCATCCAGGGTTAGGACAATGTTATTTCCGGGTATAGGTTCAATGTATTCAAGTTCCCTGTTTATTTTTCCGTATACATCCACCTCTACCCTCTTGCTACCCTTCCTATCGCCCGAACTTCCGGTCAGATATTCCTCAAACTCCTTTTCTATACCCGCTTTCCCAACCAGATCTTCGGCAATATCATAACCCAATTGTGTATAGTATTCCTTTTCGCTGTCCGAAATCTTACCTAAATATCCGATGGTATGGGCAGCTAAACTACCCAAGGGATAAACCCTTGTGCTTTCTTCTTTAATATTAACTCCGGGAAGCTCCACCCTTCTCTCTTCCAGTTGGGCCACCGAATTTTCACTGATGTTGGTGGCTATTTTTATTGGGATGTATGCCCTGTACCCACTTTGATCTATTTCTTGTCTTATGGCCATTATCTTCCTGGCATCAATGTCGCTTATATCATCATCTATATCATATCTTTGCCTCAGCCTGTCAAAGGCCTGCTCAGCATCCTCATCCTGGGGAATTTTAAATGTTTCCTTCCAACTTTTTTCCTTATTTTGGGCAATTTTTTTATCCTCTGTACCCCAATCAAAAACAAACTTATTCTCAAGTGACACCAATCCATTGGATCCACCGGTTTGAACCGGTACTATTTTAATGGGAAAATTGTCGATGTAGGTATCTTGGTTTTGTTCAAGTATTTTGATGGTCTTTAATATTACATCGTTGGTCCGTTGGTCAATTAATTCATTTTTAAAAATCTCCACGGAAAAACTAACCTCATCCCGGGCCAATTCCACCCCGAATCGATCGTATATCTTACCCCTGGTACCGTTAACCGTTAAGCTCCTGGTCTTTCGAACGCTGGACTCCTTTAAATAATAATCGCCCATATTAATTTGAAGTTCCATTAATCGGAACGCCAAAACGATAAAGCATATAACAATTATAAAAATAAAGATTACATGTCTAACCGATCTTATATTTATTTTTTTCTTTTTCTTATTTTTTCTCATATTTTTAATTCCTTCTGCATATACTATAAGTTGTATTATTATAATTTTAACATTGAGTTGCAAAAGAAAAAAGAGGTGTTTATACCTCGCAGCCTTTTATAAGAAATGTTTTTCCACATAAGGTCATAACTTAGATGGTGTAAGAATTGTTTATTGTATGAATAATCTATCATAACGGCGAACTTTTCAATTGGTACCGGATATTTAGAAACTTACGATTTAATAAACAACCACTTTCTTTCCATAAACTTGTGTTTATACAGCTTAAAAGTATAATTGTATATGATGGCTCCTAATATAGATGTATATATTCCCCCTGGCAAAATTAATCTCATAAAAGTATGGTATATATTTATATCATACCTATAGAAAAAAATTACAATAAGCATATACAGCTCATAAATAGCCGTCGAAACAAAGATAAACAGCACCGGCATAAAGAACCTTTCGCTGAATACCTTTCCGTGGGCCAAACCCACCGACCAACCAATCAATAAATATATTAAAGCATTGATGCCTAAAGCACCGCTGAAAAAAATGTCCTGCAGTAATCCACCGAAAAACCCCGCAACGGCCCCTACAAAACTACCGTCCAAAAGACTTAAAGACACAACTATGGCTATTAATGTGTTCGGTTCCACCCCCGCGATGCCGATATGGGGAATAATCGTAGATTGTACAATAAAATTAGCCACAACTATAGCGGCGATTACCAACAGTTTCATAAAGCCCTACCCCTTTACTCCATCTCGATAACATCAATCCCTGATTTAACAATCAATACCTCTTCAATTCTTTGAAAATCTACTGCAGGTTTTATTACCGCATATTTAAAAAGATTTTGTTTTTCCTTTACCACTTCCGTTACTTCACCTATATAAATCCCCTTTGGGAATACGCCTCCCAAGCCCGATGTTATCACTTTATCTCCCGGTATAACCTCCGAATCATCCGGTAAATAATACATGGTACACAAGCCGTCCTCAAATACCAAGGTGTTATTACCCCTTACTACCCCGTTATCCCTTGTTCTTTCAACTATGGCACTTACAGAACTCCTGCCGTCGACTATGGCAAGTACTTTAGACCATGTGGTACTCACCTCTACTACCCTTCCCACCAATCCGTTCTGGGATACCACCGTCATATTTTGTTGCACACCGTCATTGCTTCCTTTGTCAACAGCCAACATATTGAACCAATTACCCGGGCTTTTACCTATAACCCTGGCACCGGTGACTACCCAACCTTGATTATCCTGCTTAAAATCCAGTAATGCCTTAAGACGCCTGTTTTCCCGTTCCAATTCCCTCAGTCGCAGGTTATCCTGTTCCAGCACCCTAAGCTTTTCTTCCATCTCCTTTACCAGATGTACCGATTCTCCCCTTTTTTGGATATCCTTTATAAAATCGGATATGGACGTGGCTCCGCTGTATAAAACCCTTTGCACGGGTCCAAAAACCGATCCGAGAATTCCTTCCATCTGCGATAAGTTTTGTCTGTCACCGGAAGTAAAGCCTATAAGAACAAGAATAATGATAGTAACGATCGTTACTATCATTATCTGCCTTCTTTTTATCAACTGCGGCATCTACATCATTCCTTTAATTAAAGCTTCTTGCCATAACAGCCACCCTTTTAAGGGTTTCCAATTCCTCAAGTACCTTGCCCGCACCCAGTACAACGCAATCCAAAGGATTTTCCGAAATGTTTACCGGCATGCCGGTCTCCGAACGAATTAGCTTATCAAGTCCTGATAGCAGGGCTCCACCGCCGGTAAGCATAATGCCTTTATCCATAATATCGGCAGCCAATTCCGGAGGCGTTTTTTCTAAGGTCAGTTTTATAGCTTCAACAATATTATTGACAGGTTCCTTCAAAGCCTCAAGGATTTCAGTGGAGGTTATCCTCAAAGTTTTTGGCAGACCCGTCACCAAGTCCCTGCCTCTGACATCCATGCTTTCTTCCTTATCCTTGGGGAAAGCAGAACCTATATTTATTTTTATTTCTTCTGCAGTTCTCTCACCTATCATAAGATTATACTCTTTTTTAATATAAGAAACTATTGAATCGTCCAGTATATTGCCCCCTATCCTTAGGGATTTGCTGGTAACTATACCTCCCAATGATATAATGGCAACTTCGCTGGTCCCACCACCCACATCGACTATCATGCTACCGGTGGGTTCATGGACGGGCAGCCCTGCCCCTATTGCTGCAGCCATAGGTTCTTCAATAAGATAGGCCTCCCTGGCACCTGCCTGCCTGGTGGCTTCTTCTACAGCGCGTTTTTCAACTTCGGTTACTCCGGAGGGTACGCATACGACTACCCTCGGTCTTACAGATATTCGCCTGGCGCTGGCTTTCCTGATGAAGTACTTTAGCATTTCTTGAGTAATATCGAAATCCGCAATTACGCCATCCTTCATTGGCCTTATGGCTACTATATTTCCTGGCGTCCTGCCTATCATCCTTTTTGCTTCCTCACCCACCGCCAGCACTTCTTTGCTGTTATCGTTTCTGATGGCAACCACAGAAGGTTCCCTTATTAACACACCCTTGTTCCTTACATGTACCAATGTATTAGCTGTGCCCAGATCAATACCGAGATCCTTGGAAAACATGTTAAATAGACCCATTATTTCCTTGCTCCTTCCGAAATTTAAGTATATAAATTTAAATTATTTTTTCTAACTCATATTACAAAGAATATTTTCATTAATAAGTATTTCCATTATCTACAATTTAAATAACCCATGATTTGGTCCAATGCACGGCTATATATAGCTAGCCGTCATCTTTTAAACCACCCAGTCCAATCTTAAGCCTATTAACTGCATTTATCTCTTTAAGCATGCTATACAACTTGGACACCGGTAGTCCAACCACGTTAAAGTAGCATCCTTGAATATATTCAATAAATATGGAAGCGGTACCTTGTATCCCGTATGCACCGGCCTTATCCTTATATTCATTGCGATTTAAATACCATTCTATCTCATCATGGCTCATTTCTTTCATTTTTACAACAGTTCTTTCATATCCCTTTTTATAAATATTCCCGCCCGAGGAATATAACGCTATTCCTGTATATACTTCATGGTAGCTGCCCTGCAAAAACTTTATCATGTTAAAAGCATCCTCCCTATCCACGGGCTTACCTAGAATTCCGTTTTTGTACACTATGGTATCGGCTGCTATAACGAGTACATCCTCAGGCAGTTTGCTGGCAGCTGTCCGGGCTTTCAGCATGGCCAACTCCATAACATAATCATGGGGACATTGTATATCAATGTTCTCGTCAACATCACATTCAAACACTTGGAACTCAACGCCCAAGATGCTCAACAATTCCTTCCTTCTGGGTGATGCAGATGCTAAAACCAGTCTCATAAAACCTCCATTAAGATTTCATATAGCTAATTATACCGATAACCACTCCAATGGCACTTCCCAGGTTTAAATTGAATATCAGACCAAAGGTGATGGTTATCACCCTAAGATCCAAGCCAATGGGATCAATTATTCCAAATTTATAGGTATAGTCAAATAAAGAAAAATAAGAGCTCAAAATGTCGCCCACGACTCCCCCGATGATCAGACCGGCCAATAAAAACAGTACCAGAGTCCATGGATTTCTTTGGCTTCTTCCCCTTAGGCGCACAGCGTTTCCTCCTTTAATGGCTCATGGACAAATTAGGAAAAACACAAACAGACTTATTGTGACAAGTTAAATGTTGATTTTCCCCAACTGTGACATTTATACGCTATTTGGTTTTGTAAAGTTCAGTTTCTTTCTTATATAAGTATAACACTTTTTAAAGCCAAAACAAGTATTAAAATATCAGTATATTGCAAAACTCGGGGATAAAAATTTGGAAATTACTTAAGGATTTATGAACACAAAAATAAAAAAGGCCGAAAAAAAGATATGTTTTTCCGACCGAGAATGTTAAATTATGCCGCACCCGTTTTTCAGGTGTACTTTTTCATTGAAAAAAGTAAATACTGCCTACAGGCGGTACAACCCAAGTCCTCCTTCCCGGCTTGGAACCGATGCAGGGTATAGGGTCTTAGAGTTTCAGATTAGAATGAAAATTTTTTTTTATGGACATAACCAATACTTCCCGTCATTCCCTTTCCTTAATAAAAGCCATAATCTCGTCTAAAGATTTTATGCCGCTGGATGCACCCACAGCCATTACACAATGGGCACCCACAGCGTTGGCGAATTTACCGCACCTTTCCAAGTCCCAACCTTTAAGAATACCCGTTATAAACCCCGCAGCAAAGGCATCCCCGGCGCCGGTAGTGTCAACGGCCTCAACATCCAGATAGGCAGGTATTGTATAAGCAGTGCCATCAGGTTTTTTAATAAAACAGCCCTTTTCACCCATTTTTATAACCACTAATTTGGCACCCAGGTCAATAAATACATCCGCCATGTCGTTGACATCGCTTTTTCCGCTTATCATTTCTGCCTCTTCAATGCTGGGCATAAACAAATCAAGATAGGGCAAGCAGGGTTTTATAGCCCTCATCCATCTGCCGGTTGAATCCCAAGCGGTATCCAGAGCGGTATATACACCCATCTCCTGGGCTTTTCTTAAAGTGTTTGCTGTCTGCTGACCATCGAACTTCGGCATTAAAAGGGAACCGGCAACGAATAATATCTTGGTATTTTTTATAATAGAAAAGTCGATGTCAGTCTCCTGAAATTGGGCGTTTGAACCCAGACAATGGAGAAAGGTCCGCTCTCCGTCACTGCCTGATAACACAACAGACGCCGAGGTGCTATCGTTTTTAGAAAGTTTTAGACCCCCAACATCCACTCCTTCTTTTTCCAGTGTGCTGCGCAAAAAATTACCGAATCCGTCATCTCCAACCTTGCCTATTATGGCGGGCTTTATGCCAAGCTTTGCAAGGTCTATGGCTGCATTGGTGGCACAACCCCCGGTGTGTAATTCCAGCTTATCAACCAAGTTTAGCTTTCCCTTGTCGGGGAACTTGTCAACCGGCTTTACTATTACATCTGCACATAAAACCCCTAAGCACACAATATGGCACACAACCCATCCCCCCCGCATTTTGTAAAATTAATTTACTAATTTAATGATACCACAGTAACATGTACAGAACAATATATAAAACACCGGTATTGGCAATTGGTTATTCGACATCTTTCTTATTAAGACTTAATATTTTATATAATAGTAAATTTACTTTATCAAGGTTGTGTAGCATTATGAATTTTGACAATAATGTTTACAATGCAAACAAAAGGGATAATGTAAGCCTGATCTTAAGGCTTATTAATATGGAAGGCCGTATATCACGCATCCAATTATCCCGGTTGACAGGATTGACAAAAACCACCATAACAAACATAATAAATAAATTATTATCCCATAATCTCGTAGTGGAGCATGGCCATCAACCCAATACTTCGGTAGGGAGAAAACCGGTTTTAATATCCATTAATAGGGATGCCTATAATATTATCGGAATATACATCTCAAGGGATTATTCTATTATCGCAAGGACCGATCTTTTCGGTAACATTAGGGCAAGGCGGCATTTTGAATTTAAATTGGGAGACAGCATTGATAGCGTACTGTCAAGAATAATCAAACTTACAAAGGATTTGATAAGTATTAATTCGGATAACATATTAGGTATAGGTATAGGTTCCATCGGACCCATCGACGTAAAGAAAGGGGTTATTCTGGAACCTCCGAATTTTAGGAACTGGAAGGGTATACCCATAGTATCCATTTTAAAAGAACAGTTTGCTTGTCCCATATTCATAGACAATGACATGAACGGGTGTGCCCTGGCCGAAAGGTTTTGAGGTTACGGCAAGAGGATAGAAAACTTTGTTTATTTAGGGGTAACCAATGGCTTGGGAGCCGGAATAATTATAAACGGACAATTATATAGGAGACAAAGTGGCTTTGCGGGAGAGATCGGTCATACCACAGTGGACCTGTCGGGAGAGAAGTGCCCCTGTGGAAACTACGGCTGTCTTGAACTGTATGTCAGCATACCTAGGATAATTGAACAGGTTAAAACAGCCCTCTTGGCAGAGACCAAAAGCATATTAAGGAATATATGTCCCGATATTAACCGGGTAACGTGGCCCATGATTATAAAAGGCGCTTTGCAAGGCGATGGATTGGCGTTAAACATTATAGACAAAATATCCTTTTATCTGTCCACCGGCCTCACCAACATTCTTAACACCTTCGACCCTCAGGCTGTATTTTTAGGAAATGAACTATCTATAGCCGGCAGTCTTCTGGTAGACAGGCTAAAGGCAAAAGTAAGTCAACGGATGTTTGCCGAAAACTTTAGAAAGATGGACATAAGGATATCAAAATTTGCAAGGGAATCCCCGGTTGTGGGTGCTGCAGCCATCGTCCTTGAAAAATTCTATACCGGCCAACTAAATAGCATGGTTTTTAAACAATAACCCAATTGTATAGTTTTAGGCTATTGTACCCGCCGTGGCCTGTTCTTTTTTCTTTTTTTCTAATTTAAGGAGTATGCTTATGGTCTTTGGTGAGTCTATGCCATATTTGTACTTAGATACAATAAATTTCCTTCCCAGTCTTTTTATGTCATCGGGTAAAAGGCTATTTATTAAATAAAACATACCATCACACCCCGATTATATTATACCTAATAGACATAATACAGTCTTTAGTTCAATAGTCTTATTATATACCAGAGATGCATTAAAAACACTGTTATTTAACAGGATATTTTTATGTGTTCAAAAAAGTCAAGGGGCGTAAAATTCGCCCCTTGGACCTTAATATGACTATTGAATTGTAATTGCATCCTTTGGACATTTAACTGCGCACAGTCCGCATCCTACGCATTTATCCTCCAACACCTTATGTTTTTGCTTCCTTTCTCCTTCTATGGCATCAAACTTACATGCCTTTATACAGACGGTACATCCAATACACCCATCCTGGTCGATGGAAGCGGTCTTCCTCTTGGATAAATCCCCATGTATCGACTTTGTCGGGCATTTTTCAACACATACCATGCAACCCGTGCACTTATCATAGTCGATTTTAGGGAGATTGTCTTCAAATGTTATGGCATCGAACTTACATGCTCTGACGCATATTTGACAGCCAATACATCCTACCTTACAATATTCCTTCACCGTTTTGCCCCTGTCTTTGCTGGAACACAGTACCCTTACGCCTTGGGATGCCGGCACAAGTTGTATAATGCCCCTGGGGCAAACTTCAGTACATCTACCGCATCCGGTGCACTTATCTTCATTCACCACCGCTATCCCATCTCCTGATATGGAAATTGCATCAAAGGGACAGTTATTCTTACAGGTACCCAATCCTAAACATCCATAGCTACAGCCTTTGTTTCCTCCTGATAACATACTTACAGCTCTGCAGCCGGCTATACCATGGTACTGGTATTTTTTGTTTTCCTCCGTACAAGGACCTGCACACATAACCGAGGCCACATTTCTTTCTTGGGCATCCAATGGTATACCTAATATATCGGCTATCTTTGCCATCACATCACTGCCTCCCGGCGGACATGCCGCTGCCGAAGCTTCGCCGGCAACTACTGCCTCCGCATAACTGTCGCAACCGGCAAATCCGCATCCGCCGCAGTTGGCCCCCGGCAGCACTTGCCTTACTTCTTCAACCTTGGGATCTATTTCCACAGCAAATTTCTTTGATGCCAAGGCCAGACCTACACCGAATACCAAAGACATGATCCCCAGGCTGACCACCGGCCATAATATATTTTCAAGCATAGCTTTTCACCCCTTTACTTTATCAATCCTTGGAATCCTAAAAAGGCAATGGACATCAGCCCTGCAGTAATAAGGGCAATGGGGAATCCCTTAAGGGATTTGGGTATAGGCGCCGTTTCCAACCTTTCCCTTATGCCGGCAAATAACACAATTGCCAACGTAAAGCCCAATGCCGCGCCTATTCCGTTAATCAACGTTTCAAGTAAGGTATACTGTTCTTGTATATTCAATATTGCCACACCAAGAACCGCACAATTGGTGGTTATCAAAGGCAGATACACGCCCAGTGATTGATACAAAGAGGGACTGCTCTTTTGGATGACCATTTCCACAAATTGTACCAGGGTGGCGATAACAAGTATAAAAGCAATTGTTTGCAAATATCCAATCCCCAAAGGTTCCAAAATTGCATATTGTATCGCGTATGTTATAACCGATGCTAAGGCCATTACAAAGGTAACAGCCGCACCCATGCCCACCGCTGTTTCTACCTTTTTAGATACGCCTAAAAATGGACAGATGCCCAAAAATCTCGACATTACAAAATTATTGACCAATATTGAACTCAGCAATATTATAAAAATCTTAGAAACAGAAGTTGCGACCATTTATCTCAGCCCCTTTCATCTACGAACTCGACTTGACAGTCAGCTTATTTATTAGCCCTAGTAGCAAACCGAGGGTTAAAAAGGCCCCTGGAGGTAAAATCATTATAATAGCGGGTTCGTAGGCGCTACCCATAACATTTATACCGAATATGCTGCCTGCACCGATTAGCTCCCTGATAATCCCAAGGATCGTTAAAGCCAATGTAAAGCCCAGACCCATACCCAAGCCGTCCAAAATAGAATGGAGTACGGAATTTTGAGAAGCAAAGGCTTCCGCCCTGGCCAATATTAAACAATTTACAACTATCAATGGTATAAACAGTCCCAGTGACTTGTCAAGTTCTGGGGCAAAGGCCTTTAAAAACATACCCACTATGGTTGTAAAAGAGGCTATTACCACTACGTAAGCCGGTATCCTCACCTTATCGGGAATAAATTTCTTTAATAATGAAATAACAATATTGGAACCAATGAGCACCAACATCGTTGCAAAACCCATACCCAGACCGTTAATGGCTGCCGTTGTAACAGCCAAGGTAGGACACATACCCAACACCAACCTGAAAATCGGGTTTTCTTTTATTATACCGTTGGTTAAAGTCCGTAATAACAAGGATTACACCTCCAAAATACATTGTAAAACCCAAATATTTATATTTCTACTTTAATATTTCATTGTAAAACTGGATGGCCGTATTAACACCGTTTATTACCGCTTGGGATGTCACGGTAGCTCCTGTAACAGCCTGTATCTCGTTGTCGGCAGCAGCGGAACTCTTGGACAATGCAAGAGATTCGGAAGCTGATTTGCCTACAAACTGATCAATAAACCCAGGTTCGGTTGCCTTGGATCCCAACCCGGGCGTTTCGCTATGATCTCCTATTTGTACACTGGATATCTTACCGTCTTTCTTTATTCCGACAATAACTTCAACATCCCCGCCATAACCCTTGGATATGGTCTTTACGGTATAGCCTATTACCTGGCCCTGAGGATCAAGGCCGGTATATACTTCAAGAATATTGCTGAAACCATCGATATTTTTGCCTTGTATATCCACAACTTCAAAATTTTGGGCCTGCGGCAATGCCATGCGTCTGACCTCATTATTTGCATTTTCCGCGGTTATTCTTATGGGCTCTTTAGTATATGCATTGGTAATAGCCAGACAAAAAACAGCAACCACCGTTATTATGAATAATCTAATTCCTAGGTTTAATATGTCACGCATGTGTCTTCACCCCACCAAATTTTTTAGGCATGGTAAATTTATCAATCAGTGGTGTCATAACATTCATAAACAATATTGAATAACTTACCCCTTCGGGGTAACCTCCGAACAAGCGGATAAAAGTAGTTATTACCCCGCATCCAACACCCATTATTAACTGCCCCTTGGGCGTTACCGGAGCAGTGGCATAATCGGTAGCCATGAACAGGGCACCCAGCATTAAACCTCCGGCAAGGATGCTATACAATGGATTTACGCCAAATATCCAGCTAATCAAAGCCACACTGCCTATAAAGGTAACCGGCGTTCTCCAGTTAATAACACCCCTTAAAAGAAGGTATATACCGCCTATCAATAAAGCAAGGGCAGAGGTTTCCCCCAGACAACCCGCCACGTTTCCCATGAAAAGATCATATATACCAGGCAGATTTTCTCCTGCTTTTAAAAGCTCCAAAGGTGTTGCAATACCGATAACGTCTATGTTGCCCGGCTGGGTCCATACCGCACCCGCCATCCTGGCAGGCCAGGATACTGTTAATAAGGCCCGTGCAGCCAAGGCAGGGTTCATGAAATTATGTCCCAAACCACCAAAGACGAACTTCACTAGTGCCATGGCAAAAACCGAACCCACTACGGGCATCCATAAGGGTACACTCACCGGTAAATTAAATGCAATTAATATTCCGCTAACCACCGCACTTAAATCATTGACGGTAACCGGTTTTTTACAAAGCTTTTGTAACACTGCTTCGGTCAAAACGGCAGCTGCCACCGATACTATAGTAATAACCAATGCCCTATGTCCAAAAAATATAATTGCTGCTACAAGAGCGGGCATTAGAGCTATGATGACATCGAGCATTATTCGTTGAATCGAATTTTTGGAAAGAATATGAGGCGATGATGAAACTATTAGTTTATTCATTTCAATGACCCCCTAGTTACATTTCTTCTTGTTGGCCATAATCACACCCTTGGCAACCCTTATGGACTGTAACAACGGCCTTTTTGCCGGACAAATATATGAACATGAACCGCATTCAATACAGTCTAAAGCATGGTGTTTTTCAGCCTGTTCAAAGTTATCATCCAGGATATACTGGCTGATTAATAACGGCATGAGGTTTACGGGACACACGGTTATACATTTGCCGCATCTAATACATGGTCCCTGCTCGGGGAGTGAAGCGCTTTGCCTGCTTAACACCAATATACCGGAAGTGCACTTAATGACGGGAACGTTTAAATCGTATTGGGCGATTCCCATCATGGGGCCCCCCATGATTATCTTTCCCACATCTCCTACCATACCGCCACATTGATTAATCACGTCTTTGAAAGTCGTGCCCAATTTTACCCTTAGATTTTGTGGCTCTTTAACCCCATCACCGGCGACAGTGACTATCCTTTGGATTAACGGCATACCTGTTTTAATAGCTTCGGCTATTGCCGCTGCCGTTCCTACATTATTTACAATTACTCCGACATCCATGGGTAATCCGCCGGAAGGCACAACACGCTTGGTAATGGCATAAATAAGCTGTTTTTCCGCGCCCTGGGGGTATTTGGTTTTCAATACTTTAAGCTCTATATTGGGAGAGTCCTTTATACATTTCCTTATTCTTTCAATGGCATCCTTTTTATTGTTTTCAATGCCGATATATCCCCTTTTCACGCCTGTAGCCCTCAACATGGCACGCAGTCCGTAGACAACGTCTTCCGGGCGTTCCAGCATCAACCTATGATCGGCGGTCAGATAAGGCTCGCATTCCGCACCGTTTAATATTATGGCATCTATCTTTTTCCCTTCCGGAGGCGATAACTTTACATGGGTAGGAAAAACCCCGCCGCCCAGTCCCACAATGCCGGATTCTTGGATAATGGATTTAATATCATTCGGACTTAAGGTGTCAATGTCACCCTTTGGTGCTATGCCCTCATCAATTGCGTTTAACCCATCGGGCTCAATTACAACCGACATCACCCTTTGACCCGCAGGATGGAGCATGGGCCCAACCGATGTCACAGTACCCGATACGCTGGAATGAACGGGGGCGCTCACAAATCCATCGGGTTCACCTATCCTTTGACCTACTTTTACATAATCACCCTTGGAAACCAAAGGCTTACAGGGTGCCCCTGCATGTTGCTGCATAGGGATAATAACTTGTTTGCCTTCTTTCGCGTCCTTTATTGGCTTTTTTTCGGTAGCCGATTTGTTATGGGGTGGATAGATTCCCCCTTTAAATGTTAATAACTTGAAATCCACCGCTTACACCTCACTTTTTATCTGGATACAGAAAATAACCATCTACTGTTTTGTATATTAAAAAACTAAAATTTTTATTTTATAGGGCTTAATTTACAATCCATGTTATTATAACATATTTTCTTCGAATGTTTATATAGATTTATTTGTTAAATGCCAAAGCCCATATGTTACGTCTTTTTTTCGCCTACCTTCCCCTTCCTGAAAAATTCATACACTCCCATAATTAGTAAAAATGCACCGAAAATTCTCCTTAAAGATCCCGGCGCAAGGCAGACCGCCAGATATGAGCCTATAACCGCTCCAACAATTCCGAAAAGGATTATATGAAGGGCCAGCTTCCATTTAATGTTCTTATTTTTCCAATGTATTGTCAATGCAATAATTGCGGTAGGAATAAAGGATAAAAGATTTACACTTTGGGCCATATGCTGTTTTAGACCAACGACCAATATCAAGGCAGGTATTAATATGGTGCCGCCCCCTATCCCCATGCCGCCTATGATACCGGATAACAAACCGATCAAAAACAACAGCATTACACCATCATCCTAATGGCTGCCGCCACCATAAATATTGAAAAAATCTTTCTCAGAAGATTTGCCGATAACCGGTTCATTACCTTTGCCCCTATATAACCCCCCAACATTCCGCCTAAAGCCACCCTCAAGGTGATATCCCAATTAGCAATGCCCTTGGTATAGTATATAAAAGCGCTTATCAGGGTGAGGGGCAGTATAACTGAAATGGCGGTGGCATGGGCATCATGTTCCTCAACGCCCAGCAACAATACCAGGGACGGAACTAAAACTATACCACCGCCGGCCCCGAACAAACCGTTAAACAATCCTGTAGCCAGTCCGCAGATAATAACCTTTATATATTCCATCTTCCTCATTCCCATCATCCTTAAAAAAGCTTCTGGGTTATTATTGGCTTTTTCGAAGTTCTTGATTCAGCATAAAAAAAGGGGACCCGTTCGTAATCGGACCGGTCCCCCATAAAACTTTATTCTACGGACTGTAAAATCTGTTGCTACAACAACATGGAATTAGCAGTATTTAATCCTTTTTTTGTAATGGGTATGAAGGAGTTGATGGGCCTTATGACTGTTGGGTTCCTTCAAAAATTCTTCGTATAATGCTTTAATCTGCGGGTTTTCATGGGACTTCCTAAAGGTTAAGGATTCATCCTCGGAATAAATAGCCTTGGCCCTTTCAACCTTGGGATCTATATCCATAAGCTCCTTAGCGCTTAGTATGGGCTGTCCACCCCCTGTTACACAGCCGCCGGGGCAACCCATTATCTCAATAAAATGGTATTCCTTTTCACCGGATTTTACCTTATCCAGCAATTTTTTTGCATTTCCCAAACCATGGGCAACGGCAGCATTAATCTTCATATCGCCCATTTCCACCTGGGTTTCCTTTACGCCGTCTATACCCCTTACATTTTTATATTCAATATTTTTCAACTCTTTACCCGTGGCCAATTCAGCTACCGTCCTTAAGGCTGCCTCCATAACACCGCCGGTGGCTCCGAATATAACCCCGGCACCCGTTGATATGCCCAGCGTATCATCAAAGTCTTCATCCTCTAAAGTATTAAAGTCTATACCGGCCTCCTTTATCATACGGGCCAGCTCTCTGGTGGTTAATACAATATCCACATCAGGATAGCCCGTTGCGCTCAATTCCGGTCTTTGGGCCTCAAACTTTTTAGCCGTACAGGGCATGATTGAAACCACGACTATCTTGGAGGGATCTATCCCTTCTTTTTCGGCGTAGTAGGATTTAACCAACGCCCCCAACATTTCATGGGGAGACTTACAGGTTGATAAATTTTCCAACATGTCCGGATGGAAATGCTCGCAATATTTTATCCATCCAGGGCTGCAGGATGTAATAAGTGGCAGCTTGCCGCCATTTTTCAACCTATCTAAAAGTTCTGTTCCTTCCTCCATTATAGTTAGGTCGGCTGCGAAATCCGTATCGAACACCTTATCAAAGCCTAGCTTCCTTAATGCGGATACCATTTTTCCGGTAACCCTGGTCCCCATGGGCAGGCCGAATTCTTCACCCAGAGAAACCCTTATTGCCGGTGCCGTCTGTACCACAACATGAAGCTCGGGATCATTGATGGCATCCCATACCTTATCAATATCATCCTTTTCCCTTAGCGCGCCTACAGGACAAGCCATAATACACTGTCCACACTTAACGCAGGGCACCTCATCCAGGCTTTTGTTGAAAACAGGCTCTATTATTGTATCAAAGCCCCGCTCAGTTGCCGAGATTACCCCAACACCCTGTACATCGTGGCATACGCTGACACATCTTCTACACAGGATGCACTTGTTTGCATCCCTTACTATAGAAGGCGATGCATTATCAATATTTCGTTTAATGTTTTCACCGTCAAACCTGATCTCTTGTACATTTAATTGTTCCGCCAGTTTTTGGAGCTCACAATTGCCGTTTCTGACACAAGTCAGGCATTTTCTGTCATGGTTGGACAGAATAAGCTCCAAATTAACCTTTCTTGCCTCCCTCACCGCGGGGGAATTGGTCACGACCTCTAAGCCGTCCGACACCGGATAGACACAGGCAGCCTGCAGCGACCTTGCCCCCTTAACTTCCACAAGACACATCCTGCATGCACCTATTTCGTTTATACCCTTTAAATAACAAAGGGTGGGTATATCTATATTAACGCTTCTTGCAGCTTCGAGAACGGTATAATTGCTGGGAACTTTTACTTCCTTTCCGTCTATGGTTATTGTTACCATATCCATCCCTTTCACTCCTTTTCCGCTTATTTGCTCTATTTCTTCTCTATTGCCTTGAAGGGGCATTTTTCCATACATACACCGCATTTAATGCATTTTTCCTGGTCAATAACATAAGGAGATTTTGGTTTCCCGCTTATCGCCTCTACAGGACAATGCTTTGCACATAAGCTACAACCCTTGCACAGATCATCGATAATGGTGTAGGTTAAAAGGGCCGTACATGCCCCTGCCGGACATTTCTTTTCTTTTATATGGGCTTCGTATTCATCCCTGAAATACCTCAAGGTGCTCAATACCGGGTTTGGTGCCGTTTGCCCCAGTCCGCACAGGGCGGAAGCCTTAATATTTTTTGCCAGAGTTTCAAGTTTTTCGATGTCACCTTCCTGACCCTTACCACTGGTTATCCTATCCAGTATCTCAAGCATCCTCTTGGTACCTATTCTGCAGGGCGGACACTTACCGCAGGATTCTTCAACGGTAAAATCCAGGAAAAACCTTGCTATATCCACCATACATGTATCTTCATCCATGACTATTAATCCGCCCGAACCCATCATCGACCCGACTTCCATAAGAGAGTCATAGTCTATGGGCGTATCCAGGTGGGAAGCGGGTATACAACCGCCGGACGGTCCTCCGGTTTGAGCCGCTTTAAATTCCTTACCGCCGGGTATGCCACCGCCTATTTCATATACAATTTCCCTTAGAGTGGTACCCATGGGTATCTCCAACAAACCGGTGTTATTTATGTTGCCGCCCAGGGCGAATACCTTGGTACCTTTACTGCCTTCCGTTCCTATTGAGGAAAACCATTCGCTACCCTTTAGAATTATCGGGGGAATATTGGCATAGGTTTCCACATTATTGAGCAAGGTTGGCTTGCCAAACAAACCCTTGCTGGCAGGGAACGGAGGCCTGGGTCTGGGTTCTCCTCTTTTGCCTTCTATTGAAGCCATTAGCGCCGTTTCCTCTCCACAGACAAAAGCACCTGCACCCAGTCTAAGTTCGATGTCGAAATTAAACCCCGAACCGAAAATATTATTGCCCAACAGTCCGTATTCCCTGGCCTGTTCAATGGCAATGTTAAGCCTTCTTACCGCTATGGGATATTCCGCCCTGACATATATATACCCTTGATCAGAGCCTACCGCATAACCTGCTATGGCCATGGCTTCCAGCACTGAATGGGGATCACCTTCAAGGATACTCCTGTCCATGAAGGCACCAGGGTCTCCCTCGTCGGCGTTACAGCATACATACTTCTTGTCGCCCTTGGCCCTATAGGTGAACTCCCATTTCAAACCCGTAGGGAAACCACCGCCGCCCCTTCCCCTAAGGCCGGACAATTTAATGGTTTGGATAACTTCTTCTCTGGACATTTCCGTCAGTACCTTGGCCAGGGCTTTATATCCGTCAAAGGCGATATATTCGTCGATGTTCTCGGGATCTATTACACCACAGTTTCTCAAAGTTATTCTCTTCTGCTTTTTGTAGAAACCAACATCCGATAAAGATTTTATTGTATCGTCTTTGGCGATGCTATCGTGGTATAACAGCCTCTTTACTATCCTACCCTTTATTAAATGTTCCTCTACTATTTCCTGTACGTCCTCTTTATTAACCCTGCTGTAAAACGCTCCTTCGGGATAGACAATCACCACAGGGCCTAATTCGCAAAGACCAAAACAACCTGTTCTTACTACCTTTACTTCCCTTTGCAATTTTTTCTCTTCAATGAGCCTGTCAAATTCCTCTATCAGATCATCAGAACCCGATGCATGGCATCCGGTCCCGCCACATATCAAAACATGAGAACGAAAAAAATCCATTTTTTATACCTCCCTTACAAATTACTTGTTCTGTCTATTTTCTACATATCCTATTGTATATTCTATAACCGGCCTGTCATTGACTATATGTTCAGATACCACCTTTGCAACCTTATCCGGTGTCATCTTTACATATGTTACTTTATCCTGTCCCGGTTTATAAACTTCTACAATGGGTTCCAATCTACATACACCTATGCACCCCGTTTGAGATACGGTCACATCCATTAATTTTCGCTTATTTATCTCTTCTACGAATGATAAAAGTACCGGTCTTGCGCCTGCGGCTATGCCACATGTGGCCATACCCACAACCACTCTGGTACCTTTCCTGTCCTTCCGTAGATTGACCTTTTCCAAAGTTTTTTTCCTTATTTCTTCCAGCTCTTTTATACTCTTCACTCTCGACACCTCCATTAGTTAATCAATTTTTCCTTCTATTCCTGCCTGCACATATTCCCTTATCCAATCAACAATCCTTATATCGTTGATGTCCATATCGCCGATATGTGCCCTTATCTCCCTGGTATCCAGTTTGAATTCCCTTTGGCCGTATATATAACGAAATAAAAAATCTATATCAGGATTACATAGGATCAAACTGATTATTGTTTGCGTTAAATCCCCCATGGGAGGCCTGTCTATATGTCGGTATCTAAACCGCGCCGTTACCGTTGTCCCCACTCCCGGCCGGGAGCTGATGCTAAGATCGCCGTCGCTTCTTTGCACCGCCGCTTCCAGTAAAGCCAACCCAAGACCTACTTTTCTGGTAGTCCTTCCCGTTACGAAGGGATCGGTTATTTTTTCCACCAGCGCTTCATCCATTCCCCTCCCGTTATCGCTAACGGTTATTACCAGCCGGTCTTCTTTCGGTTGTACATCTACCGTTACTTGTATAAAATCAGCGGCCGCATCTATGGAATTCTGAACGATATCCAGTATATGAAGGGATAAGTCGCGCATTTTTAATACTTTTTGATAATGCCCGGTATATCATCCTCTACCAATCTGCCGTAGACATCATCATTTACCATTATTACAGGTGCCAATCCACAAGCTCCCAGACAACGGGTGGCGGTAATGGTAAATTTTCCGTCTTCTGTGGTTTCTCCGACTTCTACATTTAATTCCTCTTTAAGCCTGTCTAATATTTTTTGGGCCCCTTTGACATAACAAGCGGTGCCCATACAAACGGAAATATTATATTTTCCCTTTGGCTTCAAAGAAAACTGGGAATAAAAGGTGGCTACGCCATATACATCGGTTATGGGTATTTTCAATGCTTCTGCTATATAATTCTGCACTTCTATAGGAAGATAGCCGAAGATTTCTTGAGCTTCGTGCATTATCGGCATTAATGCCCCTTCCTTATCCTTGTATTTTTCAATTACTTTTTCTAATTTTTCAAAACTTAGTTTATTGGTGCAATTTTTGCATCGAGACATTTTTTCTCTCCCCCCTCAAAATACACATAAAAATAAATATAAGTCCCATAAGAGCTCTAATTTATTATTGATAAAAATTTATCAATATAAATTCTATACCATTTTAACATAAAACTTATAAGTTTGCATTAGTTTTGGCAAAAATTTAACAAATATTTATCTTATTTTTTTCATAACCGTTCGCAATAAATTTAAATGATGGGGAGTAAGGAAATGAATGGGTTCCATGATGGACCCAAGGGAGTGGGAATCTGAATTGATAATAGGATAATAATTTTTCAGATAAGGATATTTTTTACGAAGCTCATCAAAGTCACAATCCTTGCTTATTTCCACAAGGGTGAAATTTGCCGTTTCGGGTATAAACCCGAGGTTTGAGATAATGCTGTACGACTGTCTGTCTATATGGGCGGGTATTACTATGCCCTCCCTTTCAGTCACATGATAACATACCTCTTCTATGGACATGTTTACCGATGTTAGAAGCAGCCTGTCCTCTTTACCGATAATATTGTCCTTATCATCGAAAATTAACTGTTCGCCGAAAAGCTGTGGGTCATTGGGCAGGTAAGGCCATGTTTTATATAAGATATCCTGAAAACCCATCGCCCTGTCTATGTCTCCAAACAAACAAAGCAAGTGGACTTCTTCCTGGGTTTGCACCTCCATACCGGGCAAAACTTTAAGACCCTTATCAAACCCCACCTTTATAACGGCCTGGGCGTTGTTGCAGCTGTTATGATCGGTTATGGCTATCACATCCAAACCCTTTAATACGGACATGTTAACAATATTGTTGGGAGTCATATCGTCAGAGGCACAAGGGGATAGAGCTGTATGAATATGGAGATCATAGGACCATTTGCTCAACTATCGGCCCTCCCCCAGTAGGCTATACAATCTCCCGCACAGCTCAAATCCGTTCATATCCGAAGAAAGGATGGGAATACCCTCCTGCTCCGCCTTTTTGCGCGTATTATCTTCCACTTGAATGGCTTCGGGAATTATTATACATCCCACCTCCAGCAGGGAAGCCACAGCCACAATATTTGGATGGGTTTGTACCGTAACCCAGCAACATCCCTTGTCAGCCTTGGACATCACTAAACTAAGAAGATCGCAACAATACCCCGATTTTATTTCCCTGTTTAAATATTCATTTCCTGCTATTACGGACAGACCGAGCTTTTCACACAAAACCTTTACCTTCATTAGCATACACCCCTATCGTTCTTTGCCGGTAGGTATTTTATTATACAATTCAATCATCTGTTGCGCCAGTCCCTTCACCTTTTCACGGAGCTTAAATATACAGTCCATCTCCGAAGCATAGCCCCTTACTATATCCTCCGCCAGAGTCTTACAACTGGGGGAGCCGCACGAACCGCAATCAAGACCCGGAAGATCGTCGTATATTTTGTCAATTAAGTTCATCTTTTCTATGGCTTTGGCCACATCGTCATCCAGCTTCATGATGCTTTTGGGCAAAATTTCTTCCGAGTAATGGATAGCAATATCTTTACACACATCATCTAATTGATGCTGTGACAGCCTTACCTTTTCATTGTTTTTAACAAGCCTCTTTATCCTGTTTTTTGCAACAAAACCGTTCTCTACGGTAAGGGGACCCCCGACGCAACCACCGGTACAGGCCAACCCTTCGAAGAAATCCAGGTCATTTAACTTGTTGTTCTCTATCTCATCGAGTACTTTAATAACATTTTGGATGCCATCCACTGCAAGATAGTTTTCCACACCTAAGGCATTGCTTTCTCCGCCGGAATTTGCCCAGCCGATTCCGTAGGCCGTTGAACGTTGAAGTTTCTTAACGTTTTCCTTTTTCATGGTTGAAGACAGCATCCCATATACACTGGGTATGGCAATGGCACCATTTACATATGACTTTGCCATGCCCACCGGATTTTTGATGCTGGTCATTTTGGCTGCACAGGGAGTGATAAAAAACACGCCTATGTCTTTATCGTCAAGAGAGTATTTTCCCGCCGCCTCCTTTCTTGCCAATAACCCCGCAACCTCCATGGGGGATTGAACATCTATTATATTATCTATAAGATTTGGAAACCTTACTTGTATAAGCCTTACAATGGCAGGACAAGCCGATGATATATAGGGTTTCTTTCCTTTTTTATCCTTAATAAGGGAACGTATTTTAGCAGATACAATATCCGCAGCCCAAGCTACCTCATAAACATCATCAAAGCCAAGGGATAACAGGGCGGATAATACATAATTGATATCGGTCAGCCCCTTAAACTGTCCATACAGAGTCGGGGCGGGTAGCGCTATATTGTACTTGTATTTATCAAGGGCCTTCAAATCATCGGTAACGGCCTTCTTGGCATGATACGGGCATATCCTTATACATTCACCACAGTCGATACACCGCTCATCCATTATTTTCGCTTTGCCGTCCCTTACCCTAATGGCTTCAGTGGGGCATCGTTTTATGCAATTTGTACAGCCCTTGCATTTTTCCTTATCAAGCCTTACTGAATGGAAGTAGTTATTATTCATAGCCTCATCCCCTATTATTATTCTTTATTATACATTTTCATTTCCACCCTGGTACCAACACCCAATGTTGATTGTATATCAAATTCGTCAGAACATTTTTTCATATTCGGCAATCCCATACCCGCACCAAAGCCCATTGCCCTGATTTCATCCGTTGCCGTTGAATACCCCTCCTCCATGGCTAAGGCTACATTCTTGATGCCGGGACCTTTGTCCTTTGCAACTATAATTATTACATCCGGGAAAATTTCAATACATAGCGTTCCACCGTGGGAATGGATTGCGATGTTCATTTCCGCCTCATAGGTGGCCACAGCAACCCGACGGATTATTTTGTCGTCTATACCAATCCGTTTAAGCATGTTTTTTATTCTGCTTGACGCACTGCCTGCAACCGAGAAGTTCCCTGCCGATATATCGAATGTTTGCTTAATCGACGGTTTGTTGTTTTTCATAATTTATTCGTCCATTTCCCCCGACAGACCATTAACGTACAGCTTGCCGCAGGCGGTGTATAAGGTATAGTCGGTGGTAACGATGGCAATATTGTTTTCCCGGGCCATTTGAATTAACATGGGACTGGGTCTTTTTCCCCTAACCAGTACAATCGCCTTAACATCAAGCATCTCTGCCGTCCTTATAACCTGAGGATGGGTTAAGCCCGTCAGCAGGATGCTGTTTTTTTTGACAAAGAGCAAAACATCGCTCATCAGATCAGAACCACAGGCAGATTTTATTTCAGTATCTAAAAGCTGACTTCCGCAAATGAGTTGTCCGTCTAGTATTTCAATTATTTGTCGAAGTTTCACTATTAAAAATTTACCCCCTTTATTTCGTGGACAGATGGTTTATAAAATCTCTATACATAATCACCATTTCACTATAAGTATACTTTATTTGAGACAAAAAGACCATTGAATTTGTGAAATTTTCGTCAATTATAATTTTAACCCTTTGTTCATAATTTTCGTATATATTTTTCATGCCGGTCAGCGGCTTGTTATCTCCTTTGGCCAGCGATGATAAGGTTTTTAACTTTTCCTTTATTTGTTCATAGATAATTTTCAGTTCCTTTACCGCCGTCGCAACGTCTTTATCGCCCTTTTGGACTTCCACCGTTAGCTGGGGCATTTGGTTTAAGACCTGATGGATAAGCTGAATGCTTTCATCGATAAATTCAACCCTATCAGAAGAGGCACTCACTTTTAAATTTAAACCCTTACAGGGTATGGAATGCACCCTGTATTCTATGCCCTTTTTATGTAATGCTTTTTCGGCCTCCTCTATTTGTTTATTTGTGGTATACATGCCGGCAATGGCTCTAAAATAGTTATCTTCAAGGACATATCCGCCCTCGCCAAGGGGTTTTATTTCATTAACTTTTAATTGGCAGTTTTTTATATCTTCATAGGCTCCTACCTGAAGTGCATAAAAATTTATAGGTTTTAATTGTATATTCTCGGTAAGCCTTTGATCCGAAAGACCGTCTGCTTCATCCTTTGTCCTTTGACTTTCCGATTCATTCCCATCGGGGGGTAAGGTTTCATCATCTACGGTCGACCCTTGCTGGGTAAAAATCGGTGAAATAATAAAGTTGCTTATGAACTTTCCTAAAAATCCGGCCAGACCAAAAAAAAGTACTAAAAAAACAATAAGTAATATGGACAGAATTTTTATATGTTTCCTGCCTTGCTTTTTTCTTCGTAACCTTGAATATCTCATACCCTTCCCCCACAATAATACATTATTCTACATTTTTCCATATAAGGTATAATATGTATATATTCTTCCTGTTTTGTTATTTTCCTCCTAAATTATGAAATTATTTATATAATATCTAACCACCGGCCCTGGCTACAAAGAAAAAACGCCATGATTTCGAAAAAACCATGGCGTTTAATCCTTCCTTTGCTTATTTTTTATCAAATAAATGTTTTGCAACGGCTTTTTTGCTAAAAGGATCTTGAACCCTTCCCCTTTGATAAAACAATGCAGCTTTTTATGTGACCCAGACAATAAGAGGGTAATACTTTTTGTTCATCTCAACTATAATATGTACTCCTTTTTTTTATTCAGACCTTTTTCAAGTTCGGCCCTCTTTTCTTCATAGCCCTCTCTGCCCAGCAAAGCAAAGGTGGCTTTTTTGCCCTCTTCCACACCGGGCTGGTCAAAGGCATTAATATTAAGTAACTCCCCACAAAAGGCCGTCTCTAATTCCAGGAAATACAAAAGTTGGCCAATGGTAAACGGATTTATCTCAGGCAGCACGATGGTACGATTCAGCCTATTGGCCTTGAGCAGGGCATATTCCGTAGCCCACTGCTCGGCGCGAATAAGTTCATTTAAACTATGGCCGCCTAAAAAGGAAACAGCAGGCATGTCTTGATACCCGGAGGGAATATTCATTTCAGCCCTGTATCTATCCACCCTTAAAAAGGTTATTACCTTATCAAAGGGCCCCTCCGTATAAAGCTGGACTTGGGAATGTTGGTCGGTTACCCCCAGGGCTTTAACCGGGGTCTGACCGGTAAACACCTGATTACCGTCCACATCATATCTCTTTCCCAGGCTTTCGGCCCATAACTGGGCATACCAATCGGCCATATATTTTAGTCCGTCGGAATAGGGCATCATGACAGATATATTTTTCCCTTTGTTTATAGCTATGTACTGCAGTGTGGCAGCCATATAGGCGGGATTTTCAAAGACATTGTCGACGCTGCATGCCTCATCCATAAAGGCAGCACCTGCCAATAATTCATCAATATCTATACCGGTAACGGCAGCCGGCAGCAAGCCTACCGGTGAAAGCTCAGAGAACCTACCCCCCACACCGGCGGGTATATAAAAGGTTTTAAATCCTTCCTCCCGGGCAATTTTCACAAGGTTGCCCTTTTCTTTATCGGTAGTGGCAATGATATGGTTGTTATACTTATCTCCCACTGCTTCCCTTAGCATATTGCGAACTATCAAAAATTGGGCCATGGTTTCCGATGTTGCACCCGATTTGGTAATAACGTTAAACATGGTTTCCTTAGGCTCTATGATATCAAATAAAGCCGCCATTCTCTCAGGGTCTATATTGTCCACTACGTAAAACCTGGGATACCCTCTTAAGTCCTTTGGCAACTCATTATAATATATATGATTGAGGGCTTGATGGACGGCAATGGGCCCCAATGCCGATCCCCCTATACCTAAAACGACAAAATTTTCAAAGGAACGCTGGATCTCGGCTGCTGTTTTTTTAATGTCAGCTACAACTTCGGCCTGGTTATAGGGCAGGTCTCTCCAGGCCATACCGCCTTTTTTACGCTTTTCCTTCATCCCGGCGGCTGCCCTATGTATTCTATCCTCCATGGCCAATATATCTTTCTTTTGTATTCCTTCTTCGGTGCCCACAAATTCTTCCATCATATTGTTGAAATCAAAACGTATTCTCATATCTTCCTTCCATTTTTGCTGCCGGAATTTTTCCATAAAATCATCTCCTTTTGTTTAATTGTCTATATAAAATATACTGACAATTATCATTTCGGCTATAGTTACACCGCCAGTGCATTTTTTTATTATAATTGTATTTTTTCCATTCTCCCCTTGGCAATACAAAGTCATTTATCTGTCGATCTGCCATAATTTCCCATGACGGATGGAAAAAACTTGGGATGTTTATCTAACATTATCCATAAGTTAAGAATAACATTTTTACCATGTTGTTACAAGAAGCCCCAAAGGTATTCCCCTTATCATAAAAATAAAAAAACCGGCATATGCCGGTTTTTTTATTTTGCAAACCAATGACTGCCAATCTTTGCAGTAATCGGCCTGCTACATATCCATTTGTTTGTGGTCTTTGCCGGGTTGTAGAAGTATATGGCACCGTTGGTGGGATCCCAACCCTTAACAGCCAATTCAGCGGCTTTTTTGGCAGTACTGCTGGGCTGCAGGTTTATCTGTCCGTCCCTGACAACACAAAATGCACCTGCTTGGTAAATAACTCCCTTCAAGGTATTGGGAAAATTCTTATGTTTAACCCTGTTTAATATAACAGCGCCTACGGCCACCTGTCCCTCCAGGGGCTCGCCTCTGGCTTCGGCGTATATGGCCTTAGCCAAAAGATTTATGTCCCAACTGTTTTGTTGAGTCCTTGCCGCAGTTGCAGTTTTGGTCTTAGGAGCACCGGACGGTATTGTAAACACCTGACCGGGATATATCATGTTACTCCAGTAACCGTTTCTCTGTTTTATTGCATTGACGGTGGTACCATACCACCTTGAAATCAACCACAGTGTATCACCCGGCTTAACCGTATGACGGCTGTCGGCCATGGCCGTGCCGACAAATATTGTAGACATAATTGCTATACATAATATTGCTATCAAGCCTATTTTAATCGTCTTTCTCACCCTTAACACCCTCCCAATAAAATGCCAAGAATTAACGGTATATCCTTAATCCTTGCCTTTGTTTTGGACTATTATATAATAAACCGTCCCCCCTGTCATTTGCCGTATAGTGTTACGATTGTATTACAATATTATTTATTTTATGTTAACTTTTGTTTAAGTACTATTTCACTTTTTTACTGTGGACATCCATATTTATGCATGGGCGGCCATTGACAGCAATCAATAAAATCTTTAATATATAGATTATGTTGCTTTAGAGTTTAACGGGGTGAAGGTATGTCAAAACAACTGAAAGCCGATATGCTGCTGTTATTGGTAGCCTTTATATGGGGATCAACCTTTGTCTTAATAAAAAATGCCATCAATGATATACCGCCTTATACCTTTATATTTATTAGGCACTTGTTAGCTTTTATTTTTCTGTCCATAGTATTTATAAGAAGATACAAAAGTATCAATAAACATGTACTGATATACAGCCTCATAATTGCCGTTTTTTTATTTGCAGGCTCTGCCCTCCAGACCGTAGGATTGATATATACAACGGCATCCAATTCCGTCTTTATAACATCCCTATCGGTTGTTTTTGTACCCATAATGTCCTTATTGTTCTTTAGAAAGGCACCTGACAGGTCAGCCCTTTTTGGTATACCTGTTGCCATACTCGGCTTGGCTTTGCTGACTTTGGACGAAGGTTTATCCATTAATACAGGTGATATTTATACCTTTATGTGCGCCATTTGTTTTGGCGCTTCAGTTATACTGATAGAAAGGTTTACCAATAAGGTAGATTCAATTTTATTGGCCATGCTGCAGATTATTTTTATAGCCGCGATAAGCGGTGGGTTTTCCCTTGCTTTGGAAAGAAGTATTTATACATCTATTATATTTTCCGCGAATGTAATAACAGCCATATTAATCACCGGTATTTTAGCCACCGGTTTAGCATTTGTCATCCAAAACACCGTACAAAGATATACCACCGCCACCCACACCGCCTTGATTTTTACTGCAGAACCTATCTTCGGTGCCATGTTCGCATATTTTGTGCACCAAGAAGTACTAACCCCTCGTCACATAGTAGGCGCTTGCCTTATAATTGCGGGAGTGGTGCTGGCGGAATTTAAGTTCAATAAAAATTCGGATAAACCGTCTTTATAAACTACTGCGAAAATGATAGAGGACCCAGGATTGGGTCCTCTTTTTAATAGTCTTCATCATCTGATATTTCTTCATAACAGCCTTCACAAAAGCCGTCAAAGGAATCTATACATTCGTCGCATATCGGGCTGCCGCATTGTCCACAGGTTTCCGATGTTTCAGCATCCACCGGACATCCGCAAATTAAGCAGAACACACTGCCCATAATTATCCACCCTTTCTTAAATTGTTACAGGGTTATTTTTCCCGCAATTGTATATTTTTATAATTTTGTTGAAGAATTTTTAAAATTTCTTCCCTTCCCTGTCCGCTGTATGAAGAATAGGGTATTATTAAAGTCCGGTCGGATAGGTTAAGATGCTTGCCGATAATATCCAAATTAGCCTTTACCTTATTACGCGATATTTTATCAACCTTTGTGGCTACAATTATACGGTTTAGGTTATAGTAGGTTATATATTCATACATGGTTACGTCATCCTTGGTTGGGGGGTGACGTATATCCAGCAACTGTATAATCAGTTTTATGTTATCCCTTTGGGACAAATATTCATTCACCATATTAGCCCAGCGTGCCTTTTCCCTTCTGGATACCTTGGCAAAACCATACCCGGGTAAATCCACAAAATAAAACTTGTCGTCTATATTGTAAAAATTTATGGTTCGGGTTTTGCCAGGTTGGGAACTTACATGGGCCAGTTTTTTTCTGTTGGTGATACTGTTTATAAAGGAAGATTTCCCGACGTTGGACTTACCCACCAAAACAAACTCCGGAAGATCATGGCGGGGATACTGCTCTTTGTTTACCGCACTTATGACGTAGCGGGCGTTATTTATCCTCATTAGGCGTCTCCCGGACTAATGCATATTCTAATACCTGATCCATGGAATTTACGAAAAGGAACTTAACCTTTCGCCTTATATTGTCAGGAATATCGTCTATCTCCTTCTTATTGTCCTCAGGTACGATCACCGTATCTATCCCCGCCCTGATGGCAGCCAGCGCTTTTTCCTTTAAACCACCAACAGGCAGCACCCTGCCCCGCAGGGTTATTTCCCCTGTCATCGCAACGTTTCGCCTAACGGGTATCTTGGTAAGGGCGGAAATCAAGGCAGTAGTCATTGTTATGCCGGCCGACGGGCCGTCCTTAGGTATGGCTCCCTCCGGTATGTGAATATGGATATCGGTATTTTTATAAAACTGGCTGTCTATCTTCAGCGACTCGGCGTTTGCTCTTACATAACTCAGTCCGGCTTTGGCCGATTCCTGCATAACATCTCCCAATTGACCGGTTAATACCAATTTACCGGTACCGGCCATGGGCGTAACCTCAATGGAAAGGGTATCTCCACCCCCAACCGTCCATGCCAAACCGGTAGCAATACCCATTTGATCCTTTTTACCGGCCTTTTCATACCTGTACTTACGTATGCCCAGATATTTTTCTAAGTTTTTACCGGTAACTCTAATCCTTTTTCTGCCGGTTTCTACTATCTTACGGGCAGCCTTACGACATATATTGGCTATCTCCCTTTCAAGATTTCTAACCCCCGACTCCCGAGTATAATAATTTATGATATCCCTTATTGTGGTTTCCGATATCATCAAACTGTCCTTAGACAAGCCATGCTCCTTTAATTGTTTGGGTATCAAGTGTCGCTGGGCGATATTTACCTTTTCCTCTTCTGTATAACCGGTAATGTTGATTACTTCCATCCTGTCCAACAGCGGCCTTGGTATGGTATCCAGGGTATTTGCAGTGGTTAAAAACATCACCCTGGACAAATCAAAGGGCAACTCAAGATAATGATCGGTAAAAGCATAGTTTTGCTCGGCGTCTAGTACCTCCAACATCGCAGAGGCCGGATCACCCCTGAAATCAGAGCTCATTTTGTCTATTTCATCGAATAAAAACACCGGATTTTTTGTACCTGCCTGTTTTATGGAATAAATCACCCTGCCGGGAATGGCTCCTACATAGGTCCTCCTATGACCACGAATTTCGGCTTCATCCCTGACACCTCCCAGGGACATCCTAACAAATTTTCTGTTAAGGGCCCTGGCTATGGACCTGGCTATCGAAGTCTTTCCCACGCCCGGAGGACCGACAAAACAAAGAATAGGCCCCTTCATCTTGTTGGTAAGCTTTCGTATGGCCAGGTATTCCAATACCCGTTCCTTTACATTATCGAGACCATAGTGATCTTCGTCGAGAATTCTTTTTGCTTCCTTTAAATCCAAGTGGTCATCGGTTTCATTGTTCCACGGAAGATCCAAAATCCAGTCTAAATACGTTCTTATTACCGAACCCTCCGCCGACCCCGGGGACATTTTTCTCAGGCGTTCAAGCTCCTTCAAAGCCTTTTCATTGGCTTCTTCGGGCAAATTGGCCTTTTCGATCCTCTCTCTGTATTCTTCAATTTCGCCAGCTAAACCGTCGTTTTCTCCCAATTCCTTCTGGATAGCCTTCATTTGCTCCCTTAGATAATACTCTCGCTGCACCTTATCTATTTGTTTCTTTACCCTTAGGCTTATTTTTCTCTCTATCTCCAGTATCTCTATCTCCTTAGTAAGAATGCCGTAAAGCTTTTCCAGCCTGGTCTTAGGTTCAAAGGCCTCCAATATTTCCTGCTTATCCTCGGTTTTTACCAGTACATTGGCGGCAATCAAATCCCCCAGCTGGGCAGCGTCTTCAACGGTGGTTACCGACAAAAGGGTTTCAGGAGAAATCCTGTTGCTTAATTTCACATATTTCTCGAAAATATTTATAATACTGCGCATCAAGGCCTCTTCTTCCATCTTGTCCTCATCGCTGCTAACTTCCTCTCGCAGGCCTATCTTCGCTTCAAAGTAAGGGTCTTCCTTGGTTATCTCTATTATTTCGCCCCTATTAATACCTTCCACCAGCACCCTTATGGTATCCCCCGGCAGTTTCAAAAGTTGCTTTATCTTGGATACGGTACCCACTTTATAGATATCATCCACGGTAGGCGAATCTACCTTGGCATCCTTTTGGGTTACCAGAAAAATGGACTGATCCTTCACCATGGCCTCTTCTAAGGCAGCAATGGACTTTTGCCTGCCCACATCAAAGTGAAGTACCATATAGGGAAATATGGTTAACCCTCTCAGTGGCAATAAAGGCAGTATTTTCTCTTTAGTCTCTCTGTCTTCCATTCAAATCACTCCTTTCCTGCATCGAATGGCAAAATACGGTTCTATATAAAAAAGGCCGCATTCCGGCATTTTAGTAACTGGTAATATTATACCTTTTACTCCCTCGGCTTTCAACTGCGTCTCAATGAAAACTACCGGGCTGCAGTCGACCGGATTTCAGGCCGGCAGTGCAATACCTTGCTTAAGGTGGATCAAGCTTCATCTTAAGTACGGTTTAACTTGTCAAAAACAATGGGCCGTCATTCCTTTCCGGAATGGGCCACATAAACACGGGAAAATGGAGATTATTCCTTCATTGCAAACCCTGAAGCGGTTAAAACATCCGTTGATCTCATTGGATCCTTATACGTCTCCTTTATTTCTTCCGTCATTACCGAATGTTTTATTACTTCTTCTATCCTTTGAACGGGAATAATTTCAATTTCCCTGTCTTCAAAACTTTGCTGGTAATTGTCCTTTGGAATTAATACTTTCTTAACTCCCGCCTGTTGTGCCGCTTCTATTTTACAAACCACTCCACCCACGGGTTTTACTTCACCCCTAATGGATACCTCGCCCGTCATGGCTATTTCGTTATCGATTTTTTTATTGGTTATGGCCGAATAGATTACGGTGGCGATGGTTATACCCGCCGACGGTCCGTCTATCGGGATGCCCCCGGGAAAGTTAATGTGAATATCGTAATCCCTGGGGTCCACATCTAAAAACTTCCTAATTACCGTTAACACATTGTCCACCGAACCCCTGGCGGTACTTCTCCTTCTTAGGCGCCTGGCAGGCGAGCCCACTTCCTCCTCATCCACTATACCGCTTATCATCAGTGCTCCCTTACCCTTTGCGGTGGGTATGGCGGAGGCTTCTATCTCTATGATGGTTCCCAAATTGGGCCCATAAACGGCCAAACCGTTTACATACCCCACCTGGGGCGCGTCCTTTATCTTTTTATCCGGTCTGGGGTTGTAGTGACCGCTGTTTATTACCCACTCCACATCCTTTAGGGTAATACAATTGCCGCCTCGGGTGAGCACCAAACCGCCTGACAGCTGTATAATGTTTACGGCTTCCCTGCCGTTGCTGGAATAATTACCGATGAGCTCGGCTGCCTTTTCCTCTATGGTAAAGCCGCCCTTAGCTGCCGCATTCTTGGCTATTTGCACTATTTCTGACGGTGTTAACGCCCTAAAAAAGATTTCCAGGCATCTGGATCGTATGGCAGGAGGTATTTCTTCAGGATTCTTGGTAGTGGCACCCACCAGCCTAAAATCGGCAGGCAGACCATTTTGGAATATATCATGTATATGCCTGGGTATGTTAGCGTCCTCCGAATTATAGTATGCACTTTCTAAAAATACCTTTCGATCCTCCAATATTTTGAGCAGTTTATTCATCTGTATTGGGTGCAATTCCCCTATCTCATCGAGGAATAACACGCCTCCATGGGCTTTGGTCACAGCGCCGGGCTTTGGTTGCGGTATGCCCGCCACGCCCAACGGGCCTGCCCCCTGATATATGGGGTCATGAACAGACCCAATCAACGGGTCGGCTATACTCCTTTCGTCAAATCTTATGGAAGTTGCATCCATTTCGACAAACTTGGCATCTATATTAAAGGGAGACTGACGATTTTTCTTTGCCTCCTCCAATACCAATCGAGCGGCGGCTGTTTTGCCTACCCCGGGAGGTCCATAAATTATTACATGTTGGGGATTGGGTCCGCATAGTGCGGCTTTCAAAGCTTTAATGCCTTGATCCTGACCTATTATATCCTGGAAAGATGTAGGTCGGGTCTTTTCAGATAAAGGTTCGCTCAGCTTAATTTCCCTTAATCTTTGTAGTTTTTCCATTTCCTTTCTGGATTCCCTCTCCACCGCCGACTTGTTACTCTGCTGGCCTCTGAGCAAATTTAAAAAATATAATCCAATTATCACGGCAAAAAAGAATTGGATTAGAATTATAGCATTGGACATGCCTTTCATTACCTCCTTCTGATGTACCCGACTTCTTTATTAGTATGTGTATCTGGTACATTTTTATCCGAGGCAATGAATAGTGAAGCTCACTATAGAAAAAACCGGATAAAATCCGGTTTTAAGAAGCTGATTCACGCTTTGATTTTTGCTTTTTTGCGCCTTTCTTAGGCTTTTGACTGTCTGATATTATCAGTATGGGATCGCTATTGGTTTCGATTGTTTCCTTTGTGACAATGCATTTTTCTATGTCGTCCCTGGAAGGGATATCATACATTACATTTAACATGGTCTCTTCTAAAATTGATCTTAAACCCCTTGCCCCGGTTTTGCGTTCTATGGCCTTTCGAGCTATTGCCCTTAAGGCGTCTTCCTCAAATTCCAAGGTTACGCCGTCCATTTCAAACAACTTCTGATATTGTTTAACCTGGGCATTTCTGGGCTCTTTAAGTATTTTAATAAGGGCATCCTCATCCAGGGAATTCAAGGTGACTATGATGGGTAATCTTCCCACAAACTCCGGTATTAAACCGTATTTCAACAAGTCTTCCGGTAAAATATTAGCCAATATTTCACCGATAGGAACATCTTTTCTGCTTGTCACCTCGGCACCAAAACCCATGGACTTCTTGCCCGTTCTGGCCTGTATTATTTTATCGATCCCGTCAAAAGCCCCGCCGCATATAAACAGAATATTAGTAGTATCTATCTGTATAAACTCCTGATGGGGGTGCTTTCTTCCACCCTGGGGCGGTACACTCGCAACGGTGCCCTCCAGGATCTTCAGCAAAGCCTGCTGCACCCCTTCACCCGATACATCCCGGGTAATGGAGGGGTTTTCCGATTTCCTGGCTATTTTATCTATTTCATCGATGTAGATAATACCCTTTTCTGCCTTCTCTACGTCGTAATCGGCTGCCTGTATGAGCTTTAAGAGAATATTTTCAACGTCTTCTCCGACATATCCTGCTTCGGTTAGGGAAGTAGCGTCTGCTATGGCAAAGGGAACGTTTAAAATCTTTGCCAGGGTTTGAGCCAGCAGAGTCTTACCCGAACCCGTAGGACCTAGCATTATTATATTGCTTTTTTGCAGTTCAACATCATCGTTTTTTGCATCGCTGTTTATTCTCTTGTAATGATTGTATACGGCAACCGCCAATGATTTTTTGGCCAGTTCTTGTCCTATTACATACTGGTCTAATATATTCTTTATTTCTATTGGTTTGGGTATATCCTTCAATTCAAGTTCAGAAGTATCTTCGAACTCTTCCTCAATAATCTCCTGGCATAGTTCTATGCATTCATCGCATATATACACGCCAGGTCCAGCAACCAAACGTCTTACCTGATCCTGGGTTTTCCCACAGAAAGAACATTTGAGCTGCTTTTTTTCATCATATCTCGACATTGTTTCACCTCAAAACTAAGGATTATTTTCTGTATGTTATCACATCATCCACAATACCATATTCTTTAGCAGACTCGGCCGACATAAAAAAATCTCTGTCGGTATCCTTTTCTATCCTCTCCAGCGGTTGGCCGGTCCTTTCGCTCAAAATTTTATTGAGTCTTTTTTTAACCTTTAATATATGTTCCGCATGGATGGCCACATCCGTGGCTTGACCCCTTGCGCCGCCCATGGGCTGGTGTAACATTATTTCGCTATTGGGAAGTGCAAATCTCTTGCCCTTTGCTCCGGATGCCAACAGAAATGCACCCATGGAGGCCGCCATACCCATACAGATGGTTGATACATCCGGTTTTATATACTGCATGGTATCGTATATGGCCAGTCCGGCAGTAACCGAACCTCCGGGGCTGTTTATATATAGATGTATATCCTTGTCAGGATCTTCCGCCTCTAAGAACAGCAACTGGGCGACTATTAAACTGGCATTAACATCGGTTATTTCCGTGCCCAAGAATACTATACGTTCCTTCAATAGCCTCGAGTAAATGTCATAGGAACGTTCCCCTCTATTGGTCTGTTCTACCACCATAGGAACTAGGTTCATAATCAACCACCTCCGATTATTCTCCTTTTAAAATAGGCTTGCTCTCATTAACAATTAGGTCGATGGTTTTTTGTACTCTTATGCCATCTTTTATATGCTCGTAATCTTGCTCCTGAAGAGTTTTCTTGAACTCCTCAGGATCCTTCTGGTACTGCTCGGCAAGTTTTTTTATTTCTTCTTCCACGTCTTCATCGCTTGGTTGAATATTTTCTACCTTTGCAATTTTTTCTAGTACCAGCTGTGTCTTTACTCTATTATATGCCTCATCTTTATATTGTGCCCTAAAGTCCTCCATAGATGTGCCTATATGCTCGAGATACTTATCAAGGGTGATACCCTGATACATAAGTCTCATGCTAAAATCCCGCATAATAATGTCTATCTGCCTTTCGACCATAACCTCAGGAATATCAACCTTGGCATTTTTAGTTACTTGTTCGACAACTTTGTTTTCATATTCAAAATTCGTCCTGCTTTGCGCATTTTCTTCTAATTTTTCCCTTATATGTTTCTTATACTCATCAAGGGTATCATATTCGCTTACATCCTTCGCGAATTCATCATCCAGTTCGGGTAATTCCTTCATTTTAATTTCGTTTACCTTAACTTCAAAAACGGCTTCTTTTCCGGCCAGTTCCTTTGCAAAGTAGTCCTCGGGAAAGGTAACCTTTACATCCCTCTGGTCACCAATTTTAGCACCTATCAGCTGCTCTTCAAAACCCGGTACAAAACGATTGGAACCTATCTCCAGGTTTTGGTTTTCCGCTGTGCCGCCTTCAAACTCCTCGCCTTCGATAAAACCTTTGTAATCAATGGTGACAACGTCACCCTTCTCCACCGCCCTGTCTTCGACGGTTACAAGCCTTGCATTTCTTTGCCTGATATTTTCCAGTTCCTCATCGACATCCTTGTCGTTGACACCATATACTACTCTTTCCGCTTCTATGCCTTTGTACTGGCCCAATTGCACATCGGGTTTTACCACAACTTTAGCCTTGTAAACCAGGCTTTGACCCTGGCCGATGCTTTCTATCTCTATTTCCGGTTGATCCACCGGCTCCAGGCCGTGTTCTTCTATGGCCTGTTGGTACGACTCAGGATATACATATTTTATGGCATCTTCATAAAAGACGGCCTCGCCGTAATAGGCTTCCACCAGCTTTTTAGGCGCTCTGCCCTTTCTGAAACCGGGTATATTAAACTTGCTCCTGTTTTTTAAATAGGATTTTTGCATGCCTTCTGCAAATTTCTCAGCATCCACTTCTATTTCCAAAATTGCAGTATTATTCTCCAGTGACTGTAACTTTGAACTCATCATGGTCCTCCTTGTTTACTATTACTTTTACTTTTGTATAAAATATGCTCATTACATTATATCACAGATCGCTCAACCTATCTATAAACCCCAGAGAGCGAAATGCCGGATAATGTTCCTAATAATATATAACCAATGGTTTTGTATATCCATTGGTTAATACGCATATATCCGCATATTCACAATAGATATTATCATATTTATATACCCGTTTCAAGATTATATTTAACATGGTTTTCAAATAAATCTTTTATATTTTTGTGATTTTTTCTAAATCCAATAATGCCTTTTTTATATGTAAACCCCCTGCATAGCCCGTAAGACTGTTGTCGCTTCCTATAATCCTATGGCACGGGATAATTATGGGCACCGGATTTTTTCTGTTTGCATTTCCCACAGCCCTACAGGCCGACGGTTTACCGACTGCTACGGCTATATCTTTATAGGTGGCGGTTGTACCATAGGCCACGGTAGACACCGCCCTCCATACTTTCTTGGAAAAGCCAGGTCCGTAAAGGTCCAGCGGACATTCAAAATAACGCCTCTTTCCTTGGAAATATTCCTCAAGTTGGGTTACTCCTTCGTATTGATCGTGATAAGCCATTAACCTATATTCCCTTATATACCGTGCAGCCCAGGCATCAAGGGAGTCCAGGCCATATCCCGGCAGCACTAGCCTGCATATACCCTTGGACGTCCATGCCAGGATCAACCTGCCTATAAGGCTTTCAAAGGGCCTATAGTAAATAGTATTCATTACAGCCTTCCTTTATATTATAAAAATATTAATACTTCCGGCGCTCTTTTGTTTATTATATTATGGCCAACAACAATACTCAACCCTTTACACGGCCATTCGTTGATTGCTATAATTTTAAATGGTAATACAATGGAATACATATAAAGAAAGGAGTTGAAATACAAGACACGCCGTCTTGTTATCAAAAATGAAAATAGGAATAGTCGGGCTACCCTCTGTGGGAAAAACAACCCTGTTTAACCTTTTAACGGGCTCGGATGTTGCCGTGTCGGAATTTTCGGTGGCAAAAATCGATGCTAATATCGGCATATGTAAAATACCCGATAGTAGAATAGATTTTTTAAGCAAACTATATAAACCGAAAAAAACCACTTATGCCACCATAGAAACAATAGATGTTCCCGGTCTTGTTAGCGGTTCCAGTACAGGAAAGGGAGTAGGCAATCAATTTCTGGATACAATAAGGAAAGTGGATGCCCTGGTACATGTACTCAGAGTCTTTGAGGATGATAACGTCCCCCATGTAGACGGCAGTATAGATCCCATGAGGGATATAGAAACCGTTAACATGGAGCTTCTCTTTGCAGACCTTGGAGTTATAGACAACCGCATAAAAAGGATAGAAACAGCTAAAAAGGTCACCAAGGAAAACCTCTCAGAATTGGAAGTGCTGAAAAAATGCAAGGCCGGGTTGGAACAGGGTCTGTTAATACACAACCTTGAGCTGGACGACGAAGAAAAGCGTCATCTTAAAACCTTCGAATTTCTGTCGGAAAAGCCAATAATACTGGTGGCTAATTTGGATGAACAACAGTTAATTACCAAGGACTACCCGTCCAGGGACAGCCTTATGGAATACAGCCGGAAGGTCAACACACCCCTAATTGAACTGTGTGTTAAATCCGAGCTGGAAATAGCCCAGCTGGACCCTGAGGACAGGCAGGCCTTCCTGGAAGACCTAGGTATATCAGAATCGGGAATAGACCGCTTGGCAAAAACCGCCTACGAGCATTTAGGATTGATATCTTTTTTAACCACCGGACAGGACGAGGTCAAGGCGTGGACCATAAAACGCAATACCACGGCAAAGAAGGCAGCCGGCAAGGTACATTCGGATATAGAAAGGGGTTTTATTAGGGCAGAGGTGTGTAAGTTTGATGATCTAAAGGAACTGGGTTCTATGGGCAAGGTTAAGGAGATGGGATTGTTATCCGTAGAAGGTAAGGATTATATTGTCCAGGACGGGGATATCATAAGCTTCAGATTTAATGTTTAGCTACAATGTAAACAAGGGTGAGAGGCCACCAATTTTAAGTTGGATGGTCTCCCTTCCGCTTAAAAGTTTCTGCCGTGCCGCCAGCAATTACGCCTGCAAAACCTTTTTTTATCATTTCGGGCACATACAATTCTTTTTGAATGGCAGTTTGGACAATTGTAATTACCCTCTAAGATTTTTTCAAAGTTTTCGAAGCTTTCCTTCCATTCCTTACCGCAACTTAGGCATTTCACGGGGCAGATATTTCTTGTATAGGTACCCCCTTCTATTCTAATGGCCTTGCCGTTAATGATACTGTCAGCCACCTTTCTACGGGCACTGTTTAATATACGCTGGAAGGTCTGTCGTGAAATTTCCATCTTTGCGGCACAGTCTTCTTGCTCAAGACCTTCAAGATCCTTTAGGCGCAGGGCCTCCGCTTCTTCTATTTTTATGATATTTTCCTGTATTTTCCCTCCGGCCAAATCCGAGGGTACGAAATACGAAAAGTTGGGTATAAATTCTACCCGTCTCCACTTGGTAGGTCTGGCCAATGATCTATTCTCCTTTCGGGTATTTGTTACTTATATCTTATCACTCAATTAACTCACCGCTCAACTATCATATCACCCAATTCAAATAAATAACAGGATAAATATCGACAAAAATTGGGAGTCATGAAGTATTGCACTTGCTAACTTTTTTGCGCTATAAAAAATTGTCCCGGTAATTTTTTTAAAACCGGCCTTATAATTGAAAAGTATAGTTCTTTATGTTATGATATTTTTTGTGAGAAATCAAAACAGATTGCCTTGAGATTGCCCAGTCATTGCGGCAATCTCTATTTTTTATGGAGGAAGGGAAATGTGGAATTATATTTGGCCGATTGCAATGGTCGTGTTTGCAAACGTTTTTTATAACATTTGTACAAAGTCAACTCCAAACAACGCAAATGTATTTTTATCCCTTACGGTAACATACCTTACTGCGGCTGTCATATCATTTACATTGTTTCTTGCAAAGGGTCAGCGATACAGCATAGGTACAGAATTTACAAAGCTAAACTGGACTTCGATTGTACTCGGTCTCTCCATTGTTGCACTGGAGTTTGGCTACATCTGTGTTTATCGTGCCGGATGGAAAATCAGCACAGCATCACTGGTGGCCAATATATGCCTTGCCTGTGCACTGATTTTTGTCGGGCTGCTCCTTTATAGGGAAACCATAACCGCCAGACAGGTCATCGGCATTGCCGTTTGTATAATAGGTCTGATTCTGCTAACCAAATAGCAAAAATGCCTCACACCTTACCTTAGTCCCTATAAGGATGGTGCTTCAACTTAGGATGCCCGGACCCTTTCCAACGGACAATGGCTTTTTAAAGGGTTGAGCCATATACCCTTCGAAGATTACGTTATCATATATTCCTTTGGCCCTCTCATGATCCTTAGGGGATTTGGCAGTCCAACCTAAAAGATAAATGCCCATTCTCCGCTGGAGGTTTGCCAACCATTTAGGAAAGTAGCCTATTTCATAGGCCACATAGGAGGGTTTGCTTAAACCGTTCAAAAGAAGATACCTTAAAAGAAATTTATTGAAAAACATCAGGTTCTCGCCTTTGAATGAGCCCGATAACTGTCCCCTTATTATTTGGGGTGCATTTTGCTTAAAATACCTCAGCGATAAGGGGTTAAAGGACTGGACGGCAAAGTGTCCTTTGTAGTCTCTGAGCACATCAATAAGGGCCTGCTCCAGGGGGCCGGGTACGCCATTGTTTTTTACTTCTATCAGCATTGGTACCCTTCCGTTAACCAGCTTTAGCACATGCTCCAACAAAGGAATGGTATACCTTGACCCAAGAAGCTTTATATGCTTAATTTCCTCCCAGGTAAGATCGTCAATAAATTTACTTATTCCGGTCATTCTGTATAAACTTTTGTCGTGAAAAACCACCACTTTACCATCGGAGGACAAACGAACATCCAGTTCAATGGCATAACCGTAATCGATGGCCCTTTTAAAGGCGGCCGTTGAATTTTCGGGTATTATACCGTCACCGGTATGAAAGCCTCTGTGGGCAAAAGGCACTTCCACCAGCCATTTAATTCCGTCGGTCCGAAGCGGTCCGTCCATTGCCATCAATGAAACCGATTGCCTTGCACCCTCAATGCCTTCCTTCATTTTAAGCGTTCCATCCAGCGCCATCAATAAATCCCCCTCGTATCATGGCTATTTATTATATCAACTCACCCACCAAACACTTCTGCACAATCCTTCTTTAAGCCCGTTCCCGCAACAAATGACTTATCTATAATAATTATAATTCGGTAAAGGTTTTTTATTGGGTTTTTGCCACCCAGTTTTATTATATGCTGTGCGTTTATGTCCTGTTATAGGATTTGCCCATATTTAGTCCTTATCTTACTGCCACCTTAACGGTTTGCCACGTACCCTATGAATTTGGCGGCTGTATAGCTATCCTTGTCAAATACGTTTTTGCCACCGACCTGCTACGCACCCTCTCCCCTCAACTGGCTGGTATACAGGTTGTAGTAAAATCCCCTTTGGGCCAACAATTCCTTGTGGCTGCCCCTTTCAATGATTTCACCGCCACTTATAACCAATATCACATCGGCATTTCTTATGGTACTGAGGCGATGGGCAATAACAAAACTGGTCCTGCCCTTCATGAGCTGGAGCATGGCCTCCTGGATATGGACCTCGGTCCGGGTATCCACATTGCTGGTGGCCTCGTCCAGTATCAATATGGCGGGATCTGCAAGGATGGTCCGGGCAATGGATAAAAGCTGTCTTTGTCCCTGGCTCAGGTTGCTGCCCTCATCGGTTAAGACGGTATCATAACCCTTTGGCAGTCTTTTGATGAAATGATGGGCGTTGGCCAGACGGGCTGCCCTTTCCACCTCGTCGTCGGTGGCGTCCAATCGTCCGTATCGTATATTATCCCTTACCGACTCGGAAAACAGGTAGGTATCCTGCAGTACTATTCCCAAATTGGACCTCAAGCTTTTTCTTTTGATATTTCTGATATCCACACCGTCGATGGTAATAGCACCGCTGTCTATATCATAAAAACGGGTTAAAAGATTAATTACCGTGGTTTTGCCCGCACCGGTCGGGCCTACCAGAGCTATTGTCTGGCCGGGTTTAACATCAAAGTTGATATTCTTGAGGACGGGTACGCCTTCCTTATAGGAAAAATATACATCCTTAAACTTCACCGCCCCCGCCACATATTTAAGTTCAACAGCCCCGGGCTCATCTTCAGGCTCGGGAACTTGATCCATTATTTCAAACACCCTCTCGGCCCCCGCCAACCCCGATTGAACCATGTTGAACTGGTTGGCCAGCTCATTTAGCGGCCTGGTAAACTGTTTGGAATAAGCAATAAAACTCGCTATAATCCCAACCGATATAACGCCCTTTACTGCTAAATAACCTCCTATTCCGGCGACAATTGCAAAGCCTACATTATTTAGTGCATTCATAAGGGGAAATACTATTCCGGAAAAGATTTGGGCCCGTATGGATACCTCGCTTAATAAATTATTACGCCTTGTAAACTCCTTCAGGCTTTCCTGCTCATGTCCAAATACCTTAACAACCCTCATGCCCGTTATATCCTCTTCCACAAAACCGTTTAAATCGCCCAAGCGCTGTTGCTGTTCCATAAAGTTCTTTCGCGTTCGCTTGGCAATCTTGCCGGTGGCGAGTAGCATAATAGGTATTATCAGCACCGTAAACAATGTTAAGATAGGACTTAATATAATCATCATAACCAACGTACCTACAACGGTAACCAAACTGGAAAATATCTGGGTGGTACTCATATTCAATACCTGACTGATATTGTCCACGTCATTGGTTAACCGGCTCATTAGATCGCCACGGGCGCTGGTATCGAAAAATTTAAGGGGAAGCTGCTGAAGCTTATCAAACAGATCCTTTCTTATTTCTTTTACTATATCCTGGGCGGCACCCACCATAAAATGGTTTTGCAACCAGGTTGACAGAGAACCCAAACCGAAAACGGCTAACATAATAAGGCAAATGCCTGCCAGTCCTTTAAAGTCTTGGGGAACTATATAATAGTCTATTGCCCATCCGATAAGCATGGGACCTATCAAGGTAAAAACTGTACTCAAGGCAACCAAGCAAAATACCAGTATTAACACAGCCCTTTTACGTCTCATATATGTCCACAGCCGCTTTAGGGTTCCCTTTGCGTCCTTGGCCTTGGCAACGGGGGCAAATGCCCCATGGCGATGGCCGCCGGCAACCCCGCCCGCCGATTTTCCATGTTGTCTGTCCGTTTTATCATTAACCATTGCTTAGGGCCTCCTCCCCCATTTGTGATCTATATATATCCCGGTAAATAGCACTGGTTTTTATTAGTTGGTCGTGGGTGCCCTGATCTACTATTTGACCGTCATCCAAAACCAGTATTTTATCAGCATCCCTAACCGAACTTATCCGTTGGGCTATTACTATGCAAGTTGTAGTTTTAAGTATTTTCTTCAGATTTTTTTGTATCTTGGATTCGGTACCCATATCAACCGCACTGGTACTGTCATCCAGTATAAGTATGGCCGGTTTTTTTATAAGGGCCCTGGCTATGGACAACCGCTGTTTTTGACCACCCGACACGTTAACCCCCCGCTGTTCTATACGGGTATTGTATCCTTCCTTGAAACCCGTTACAAAGTCATGGGCCTGGGCAGCTTTGGCCGCTTCCATTACCTCCTCATCAGAAGCATCCTTTTTACCCCAACGGATATTTTCACTGATGGTACCCGAAAATAATACGGTATCTTGCAGAACAAAGCCTATGGCATCCCTCAGGGTTTTTAGCTTAATGTCCCTTACATCCCTTCCGTCCACCAAAACCCTGCCCTCGGTAACATCATAAAGCCGGGGTATCAGACTGACCAGCGTGGTTTTTCCCGAACCGGTGCCGCCCAGGATACCCACCGTCTCACCGGGATGTACGGTGAAGGATATATTCTTAAGCACAGGGTCTCCCCCGGCACCCTCATACCTAAAGGAGACATTTTGAAAGTCCACCCTGCCTGTTTTTATCGGTTCATCCGAAGCACCGAGATTTTCTTGTATATCCGCCTGGGTTTTCAACACTTCCCATACCCTGTCCATTGAGGCTTTGGCCCGGGAATACATAACCAGAACAACGGCCACCATTATTAACGAGAATAATATTATCATCATATAGTTTATGAAAGCCATTATCTGACCTACTTCGATACCGCCTTGTCCAACCTGTATCCCACCAAACCAAATAACCGCTATTATGCTTAAATTAATGACCAGCATTATGATAGGCAAAACCAGCATCACCAGTCTGATGGCCCGGGTGGTAACATCAACAAGATCGGTATTTGCCTTATGAAACCTCGCCCTTTCGGTATCTTCCCTCACGAAGGCCTTAACCACCCGAACCCCGGTCAGGTTTTCCCTGGTTACGGCATTTAGCCTGTCTATCCTCTTTTGGAGCAGTGAAAAAAACGGTAAACCCTTCTTCATAACAAAGGCAAAGATTATAACCAGTGTCACTATGGCAGCCAGAATGATAAGCGCCAATTGTGCATTTATACTGACTACCATTACTATTCCCCCGATGCCCAATAGGGGTGCTCTTACAAGCGTTCTAAGGGCCATGATAACAATATTCTGTATTTGAACTATGTCATTTGTAAGCCTGGTTATTAGGGAAGGCGCCTTGAACTTGTCCAGGTTGGAAAAAGAAAAGGTCTGAATTTTTTTATAAACATCCTCCCTCAAGTCCCTTCCCAGTTTCACACCGGCATGGCTGGATGCAACAATGGATCCTACACCGCATAAAAAACCCAATGCGGCCACTCCTATCATTATCGCCCCTGTTTTCATAATAAAGTCCATATCGCCGTTGCCTATGCCTTTATCCACTATATCCGCCATCAAAGTAGGCTGGAGCAGGTCGGTAAACACTTCTATCATCAGTAAAACAGGGCCTAATATGGCCACCTTCCAATGGGGTTTTAGATATTTGAATAGTTTTAACACCTAGTATACCTCCGGACAAAGTTTTATGCCTGATATTCTAATACCATTCATTGTCATCTATCTTGCTTAACAAATTATTCTTTATTTTTATGAAAATTTTGCTCAGCTGCAGTTTTTCTTCCACCGTCAGCCCCTGGAAACATTCTTCTTTCAAGGTCTTTATCACCCTTTGTACTTCCGATTTAAGTTTCTTACCCTTAGGAGTCAAAAATACCCTTAACATCCGAAGATCTTTCTCATCCGTCCTTCTGTCAATCAATCCATCCCTTTCCATACGTTTCAACACAGAAGTAATGGTGGCCGGCCTCAGTTTAAGCCTTTGGGATATCTCCCTTTGGGTACAACCGTCATCCTCCCACAATACGAAAAGAATGGGAGGCTGGCCCTTGGACAGCCCGATTTCGCTAAACAGCCTATGGCTCCTTATATAATGAAGCCTAATTATTTTGATTAATAACGCATCTAAAGAATCAGGATCAAAAAATGTATCCATGGTTCACCACCTAATTCGTTAGTTATCTAACTAATTTCTCATGATAAACTTAATAACTGCGTATGTCAATACCAAATCTTAAAATAAAGCAAAAAATCCAAAAAAAAAGCTATTTATGACTTACAAAACAAAGCTATGCTGTAACCGGTATATACAAATTTTTCATGCCTTTAAAATACTATATATACTACGGTATTTCTAAACAAAAGTTTTTCGCAAAATAACGGTGGATAATACATACCGGAAAAAGAACCGGCGGATGGGGTGTGTAATATAAAGGTTGTCCGTATGTATTGTGCAGTATTGTATGCTATAAAGGTATATTCCGTATATTGTTATATTCACATGCAAATAGCTATAAAAAAAGGCCGGTGCCGGCCGTATTTTTATAGAAAGATAAACAGAAGAATAAATACTTAACATAAACTAAACTCCCGTTTAACCTTTGTCTAGAACTGAGTATCATGACGCTGTATATATAGAGACCAACAGGTAAACCCTTACAAAAGCTTTGTCTAAAATCCTTTGTACAGTATTTGGGAAGGGATGAGAAAAGTCCAGGGCATGGTTATAACGGCCAGAAAGATTGCCAGTTTCGCCCTTAAGGCCTTATCTTTAATAGTATCTTTAAAAGAGATATTATAATTGAAGATAAATATAAAAACACAAGCCAGTATCATACACAAAATTACTGTTATAAGGGCCCATGTATTTGAAAAAGGGTTCATGGCCAGCGCTTGACGTACATCGTTAGGCACCGGCCAAAATTCCACCGTCAGTATAAGCATCAGAGGTATTGTTGCTATGATATCGGCTAAAAATCCGAACAACCATACCTTTAGGATACTTTTTTTATACAGTTCCTTTTTAGTCAAGCCCGTTGCTGCTCCAACCTTAAATAGGACAAAGCCAAGGAGCATTACCCCACTGTCGATTAAAAAGTTACCTACCAGGGCCAGACCTATTACCGGAGGTATAATCCAAAGAAACCAAATGGGAAATATTATATTATAAAGTTTGATTTGCCTGGACATTTTAAACCCCCATCGGTACAAACCTATTTTATTAAATATCTGTTAGATAAACCCATTATACCACGTATCCAACCCTGATAAAACCAATTATCTTAAAACGGTGGCGGATTTTCCATAGGGTTTATGTACAAACAGCGATTTGTATATTTGTACCGCTGCAAGGGGCATTAAGGATAAACCGTATACATATCCGGTTTGGGGCCCGGTTAAAGGTGCTATTTCAAATACCGTCATAAGGGGTTTTATATTCAAAACCGCCGTTAGCAGTAAACAGCCGATAATTGCAGCAAACCAAACAAATTTGTTGGAAAATACCCCTACGCTGAAAATAGATTCTTCGGACCTGCAATTAAAACCATGAAACAGTCGGGACAGACACAAAGTGGCAAAGGCCATGGTCTTGGCCACACCTACCCCGCCGGATGACATTCCCAGATGAAAGGCCGCCATGGTAGCAAAGGCTATTAAAAGCCCCTCTATTATTATGCCTTTGACAAAGCCTTTATTCAGTATGGGGGTATTTATATCCCGGGGTCTTTCCTTCATTACATTTGGGTTATGGGGTTCAAGTCCTATGGCTATTGCCGGCAGGCTGTCGGTCAAAAGGTTAATGAACAACAGATGAACTGGTGCAAAGGGAGCCGGTAGGGCTGCAATGGATGCATACAGCACCGATATTATCCCGGCGGTATTGCCCGACAGTAAAAACTTTATGGAGTTTTTTATATTGGCAAATATACTTCTGCCATAGGCAATCGCTTTGACAATGGTGGAGAAATTATCATCGGCCAGTACCATGGCGGCAGCATCTTTGGCAACATCCGTACCGGTGATACCCATGGCAACACCTATATCCGCCTGCTTTAAGGCCGGAGCATCGTTCACCCCGTCGCCGGTCATGGCAACTACGTTACCTTTGCGCTGCCATGCCCTGACAATTCTTATCTTGTGTTCAGGCGACACCCTGGCATAGACTGAAACGTCTCCCACCCTGTCCTCCAACTGTTCATCACTCATCCCTTCCAGCTCATAACCTTCCATGGCCTGGGATTCATCCTCTAATATGCCCAGTTCCTTTGCTATGGCACAGGCCGTTACCTTATGGTCCCCGGTTATCATCACCGGTTTAATACCGGCCTCCTTACACCTGGCAACAGCTTGTCTGGATTCCGGGCGAAGGGGATCCATCATAGCTACAAGCCCTAAAAATGTAAGGCCATCTTCATCTTGAACATCAATACAATCGCCAGCCTCCATTTCCTTGTACGCAAAGGCCAACACCCTAAGCCCGTCCATTGAAAAAGTCCTATTGATGCTTTCGATTTCCTTCCTATGGACCGGGGTGAGTGTTTTTACGCCTTGGGAGGTTTCAATTTTATTAGCCCTGGGCAAAAGCACATCCGGTGCTCCCTTGGTGATCATTACTGCTTTCTGCCCCAACCCATTAAGGGTACTCATCAGCTTCCTGTCAGAATCAAAGGGCACCTCATCCAATCTGGCATGGTCTTCCCTGACGGTGAGCTCGTCCAATCCCCATGCTTTACCTAAGCTAACCAATGCCACCTCGGTGGGATCGCCTATCTCCTTTTCATGGGTAATAGTGACATCGTTACAAAGCAGGGCCATTTTCATAAATTTTTTGAACAAAGCATCACACCTTTGAAGACAGTCACAATCTACCACCTTATTGTCTATAAACACCTTTTTAACGGTCATTTTATTCTGCGTTAAGGTACCTGTTTTATCGGAACAAATAACAGAAATACTGCCCAAGCCTTCCACCCCGTGAAGCTTTCTTACAATGGCGTTTTGATTTGCCATTTTCTGTGTACCAAGGGCGAGCACAATGGTAACTATGGAACTTAAGGCTTCGGGTATGGCAGCCACTGCAAGGGAAACGCCAAACATAAAAGATTCCACCATATCCCTACCCCTAAACACATCAAGGACAAAAACAAGGGCACAAATGATCATTATTATTAAAGCAAGTTTTTTGCCAAAATCGTCCAGGCTTACTTGCAGCGGCGTTTTTTTGTCCTTTGCAGTTTCCAGTAAGTTAGCTATCTTGCCTATTTCAGTATCCATGCCTATGGCGGTAACCAAAACAACCGCCCTGCCATAGGTAACGTAACTGCCGGAAAAGACCATATTTCTTCTGTCTCCAATGACCGGTCGTTCCTCATAGATGGGGTCTGATATCTTAAGTACGCTTTCCGATTCACCCGTTAAAGAACTCTCGTTTACTTGGAGGCTGTGGGTTTCCAATATCCTTCCGTCCGCACTTATATAATCCCCGGCATCTAGGTATACAATATCTCCCACCACCAATTCCCTGGATGGTATTTCAACCTTCTGTCCGTTTCTTAATACCTTGGCCGTTGGAGCGGACAGGGCTTTAAGGCTGTCCAGTGACTGCTGGGCCTTAATATGCTGTACAGTACCCAATATGGCATTTAATACTACAACCACAAGTATAACAATGCTGCTTTCCAATTTACCCAGGAGGATGGAAATACCGGCAGCCACCAACAATATTATTACCAGGAAATCCGTAAACTGTTCAAAAAATACCTGCACAAAACTCTGCCGGGCCGCCTGTTCTAATTCATTGAACCCGTATTTTTGCCGTCTTTCGGCTACATCCCGGTCATTCAAACCCTTGTTTGAAACACCAAGTATTTTCATTGCTTCATCGTATGTCTTATTGTAGAATTCTTCCATTGCGTACATCCTCCCCCATATGCTTGCAATATCGTTATTAAAAATTGTTTATCTCCTGTTCCACAGAAAGGCCCCCCGTCCATTTTTAAGCCGTAAAAAAACTCTATGGCCGGAACATTTCCTAGCCATAGAGTCTCGCTATACTTTGCTAAGTAATCAAAGCCGGGATATTATCCGTAATGACGACTTTGAACCCTGGTTGTCAGGTAAGCTACTCCCCCTATGGAAACAAAAACAATATATATTTTTCCAAGACATCCAGAACATATTTTAGCACCGGTAAACCAATATGTCAACTTTTGCTTGGCGATAATTGCGCCTTAAACTGTCTTAAATTTGAAAATTGTATTATTCTGTCACCGGCTAAATATCCCAATAAGCTTTGGAAAGCCATGTGTTGCCTGACAGAACAAACAGGCTTAGCAATACAAATACATGCCACGTTTTCAGCAAAATCTTTAACAACCCCTTTTTATAAAGGTAGTAATAAATAAAGAACCTAAGGAAGATTTAACGGCGGAAAAACATAAGATAACGAATTTGAAAAACAATTGTTATACAGGATGTTATTATCCCCCAAAATTTTCAGTCTTAAACTTTTACCATTACTTGTTTGTATGCTTTATAATACACCGGACATCTTCAATAGTGGGCAGAGATGGCTGGGCCCCTTTTTTTGTAACGGTTAGGGAGCCTACTATATTTGCAAAATCTATGGCCTCGTCCAGCGACTTGCCTTGTGACAATGCGACTGCCAAAGCACCGTTAAAGGAATCGCCTGCAGCGGTGGTGTCAACCACCTTTACTTTTTGAGCGGGTTTATGTATTATCTCGTTTTGTCTGTTGTATATTACTCCTTGCGATCCCATGGTTACAATAACCTGCTTTACCCCCATATCCTTTATGACGGATATTGCCTTTTTTACATCATCGATATCTTCAATTTTTTTGCCTGTAATGATCTCACATTCGTTTTGGTTGGGGGTTAGAATATCCACTTGGGAAAGCAATTTGTCCGACAATTGTCTTGCAGGAGCAGGATCCAAAAGCACCTTTACCTTATATTTTTTGGAAAGGCTTACTGCAAATTCCACGGTCTCCATGGGTATTTCAAGTTGGAGGACCATCAGCGAACTGTCCTTTATCAGTTCCTCGTTGGCTTCAATAATTTCGGGGGTGATATGGGAATTGGCACCGGGATAAACAAAAATCATATTATCGCCGTCATAAATACCTATCAGGGCCAACCCGGAGGGTATGTCATCCAGTACCTTAACACTGTCAATATCCACATTATTGACCGATAGGTTGTTAAGCAGGCTCTTCCCGTGGGCGTCATTCCCGACACAGCCTATCATGCTTACCTTGCCTCCCAACTTTGCAGCCGCAACGGCCTGGTTGGCACCCTTTCCCCCCGGACAAAGCATAAGCCCGTCTCCAATTACCGTCTCGCCCAAGTCGGGAATTTTGGGTACGGTTATTGAGATATCCATGTTTAGGCTGCCCACTACAGTAATTTTTGACATAATCTTCATCTCCTTTGCCGATTTTCCAACGCCTAACCGAAAGTAAATCTGTCAAATATCTGTCTTAATTGCTACCATTATAACATAAATTATATGGTATAAAACAGCAAGACATCACTTATATAAGGTCTTTAAGATGGGTACATTAAACCCTATAGAGTCTATATAACTAAAAAAAATAAAGTTCCCTGATGGCATCAGAGAACTTTTCCCTCGCTGACTTTTTTGCCTTAGCCCCGCGGTGCCGGAGCTTTTACGACAATTAGCTCTAAGGTATCATTATGTAAATTTTTTACATTCATCTTTGTTTTGTAAGGAATTTTCAAAACGCTTCCGGCAGTATACTCGTGCACTTCCTGATCATCCAGACCGATGGAAAGTCTTCCCCTTAAAACGGTCATATACACAGTAGAATTGGAGAAATGCTCCGGCAGGCCCTCGTTTTTGTTAAAAATCATGTGAAGATAATGAAGATTGTCGTCTTGGATTACCTTTTCAACTACCTTTTGCTCCGACATGGTCATTTGAAATACCTGTTCAACCATATTAAAAACCCCTTTCTTCAAACTATATGTATATAGTATATATGGTTTCATATCTTAAATACGTAACCGTTGTTACCATTTTGTATTTATTTAAAATAAATTGGAATTTTTTGTTTAATTGATATAAAAGCCATGTGCCTTTACCTATTATCCAATCTTTAGAATAATTGGATAATATGGTACAATGTGTTTGTAAATGTCAGTTTAAATCTAAAAAATAGAAAATTCAAGATGGAATGGGTGATGCTAAAATGGATGTTTTTTTAGGAATTTTAGGTTTTGCTGGTATATCAATTTTTATTGTATTACTGATCATTTCTATTGTTCGTAAAGAATCTAAAAGCAAATGGGTTATTGGAATTTTAGTAAGTGTCTTATGTATTAGTTTTGGTGTTATTTTTTCTCTTAAAGATTATGCAAATGAAATAAGGGAAGAACTAATCGAGGTTAAAGATAATCTTATAAGCGAACGAGAGGATAGGGAAAGTAAGGAACAATTAGAAGAGGCTAATATAACAGTTGCAAACTTTTTCAGTAGTTTATTTGGAGAAAACGTTTCTTGGAAAGATAATTATATTGTTTTTACTATTCCCGTGGAAGGTGAAACACACGATGAGATATTTAATAATGCCCTGCGTAAAAATGATGACATCATTGAGCATGTGCCTAAATTAAAGCTAGTGTACTCTTCCTTTTCGGTAAATAAGAAACATATCTATCTAAGACTGGTAGATAGGAATATGAATCCTGTCATGGAAGTGCATCTTGATGCAGACGATGAAAATGTTTATGGTACTATAGGAAAATGGATTATATAGAAAAACTTCGGTAAATAACACATTGAGCGCACCTGAGTGCCTTTCTAAAAAGGAGGGCACTTATTTATTATGACAAATCTACAGATAATACGGAAATGATCGACGATAAACCGCTTTATTCATTCAAGACCTATTCATGCATTTTATTTATTTGTGATAGTTTACAATTCTTTTTTCCGCCAATCCGCCCTCCTTTCTTTTTCACAAGCTATTTCAACCCTATTTTTGCCGAATTGTTTAGCCAGATAGAGTGCATTATCCGCAAGGGAATAGTAAGCATCTAAAGTTTGGCTGCTAATATCACGCATTGAAGATACCCCGAAACTGCAAGTAATTTGTATGGAAATGGAACCTACGGTAAATCTTTTTTCCATAATTAATTTCCTTAGCCTTTCCGCAAAGGCATATCCCCTCTCTACGGAAGTTTTGGGCATAAGGATAATAAATTCTTCTCCGCCAAACCTGGATACGGTATCCGATTCCCTAACATTGCTTTTTAAAAAACTGGCCAGTTGCCTGAGAATATCGTCACCTACCGGATGACCGTAGGTATCGTTGATGTTTTTAAAGTTATCGATATCCAAAACTATTATAATCGTTTCATGGCCGGTACGCTGCATTGAAGAAAACTCTCGTTTGATCACCTTCTCCAGCAACCGCCTGTTAGGTAAATCGGTAAGGGGATCGTAATATGCCATTTGTTTCAATTGTTCTTGTTGCATTCGGATGCGCCATTTTTGGGTTATATTGGTGTAATTGTAACGCCACAGCATAATGCTAAGCAGAAAGCCGATTCCAACAGCGGCAAATCCATTAATCCTGTTGGAGATTAGTACATAATGGTCGGTTATGGTAAGAGCTATCAGGTAATAGTAGGCTACATAGGTAATTAAATATACCATAAAAGAAATTAACGGTCTAATTAAAAAAACAAATCCGGTGATAATGCAGATTAACAAAAAAGGCGTAATATTGGTCGTTATTAATTGATCAATGGTAACTATGGCAATACCGGAGGCCATTATTACGGCCACAATAATATATTGCAAAACAAACATAATTTTACTTGGCTTTGTTCTTTTTTTCAGTTTATATGTTACTAAGAAAAATACGATCATCAAAATAAGCAATATTATATGAGATGTAATAATTCCAAGGCTCCACATCTTGAAAACTGATGTGTCGTAGGATTTGGTTGCAGTAAGTATAATGCTGATAATGTGCAATGGGATAGCATGAATTGACACATAATAAAGCCTTCGGGTATTAATACATGCACACTCACCTAAAATACTGTTGTTATCGTTGAATACCTTCGCAACTTTTTCCTTTATAACTGCAAATGATCGGGGGTTTTTTTGAAGGTCCTTAATTTGGTTCACCGCCCTTCAAAACCTCAAAAGCCTATGGTTTTATGCTTTTTGTTGCTTTATTACAAATTTCCTTGCATTTTCTATTTTTAATACTATCACAAATACTTATCATGTCTTACTAAATTATACCAGAATATATTATCTTTACAATGTATTTTTTAATAAAACAACATTAAAGGTTTACTTCCAAGCAGCTCTTAAAATCAAAAAAAGAGCAGCCGAAATCGACCACTCTCTTATAAATAAAACCCGTTACACAACAACGGGCATTTTGTTATCTTTAAATTTTACAAAGCCTTAAAATAAAAATGGTGGGCCATCAGGGACTCGAACCCGGGACACCCTGATTAAGAGTCAGGTGCTCTACCAACTGAGCTAATGGCCCACGTATTACATATTAATTTAAAGTGGCGCGCCCAGTAGGATTCGAACCTACGACCTCCAGATTCGAAGTCTGTAACTCTATCCAGCTGAGCTATGGGCGCTCGTTCTCTTGGAGCGGGTGACGGGAATCGAACCCACGTAGCCAGCTTGGAAGGCTGGAGCTCTACCACTGAGCTACCCCCGCACGAAGGGTACACCTGACGGAGTCGTCAAGTGCTTTTAGACTATACTCAACCGTCCAGGGC
>DUOD01000014.1 GCA_012838995.1 Clostridiales bacterium | reverse complement strand
TCACAAATGACCCTGTCGCTAAGGGGCTTTTTTTTGTCTTCCCTTTCTATTATGGATGTTATAAAAACCTTTATACTATGAGATGAAATTTCCCTGCCGTAATCTCCCGTTAATTTACTGGTGAAAAAATACCTAAGCTCAAAGGTACCCCTCGGAGTTTGCAGATACTTTCCGTTAATGGCCCTACTCACCGTTGATTCGTGTACACCCGTTAAACCCGCTACTTCCTTTAGGGTAAGGGGCGTTAAATAATTGATACCCTTTTCAAAAAACGCCCTTTGCTGGTCAACAATAACGTTTACCACCTTTAACAACGTTTGTTTCCGATACTCAATGGCCTTTACAACCCAAAGGGCAGAGTTTAATTTCACAGTTAAATATTGGTACAGTTTATCACCCTTTTGTACCTTTTGATATAGTTGTCTATAATAAGGACTGACCTTAAGTTTGGGAAGGGCACTTTCATTGATCATTACATGGTAGACATCATCTATAACCCTTAATACCACGTCCGGAATTATGTATTTTATAGTGCTGTTGGAAGAAAACTGTCTGCCGGGTTTGGGTTCTAAAGATTTTATAACATCCCCGATCCGCTGTACATCTTTTAAAGAAAGGTTTAAACTGTTGGCAATATGGGTATACCTACCATCGGCCAGGTCCTTTAGATGCTCGTATATTATCCTCGTAGTAATATCATCCAGCAATCCCTTGGCTCTTAACTGTATCAACAAACACTCCCTTAGGCTCCTGGCCCCCACCCCAACCGGGTCAAACCCCTGTACCAGTTTTAATATTTCGGTAACTTTTTTTCGATCAACACCCAAAATTCGGGCTATTTCGTGCTTGCTTATGGTCAAATATCCATTATCATCTATACTGTCGATTAAAAACATGCCCACCCTTTTGTCTACACCTTTTAATCCGGAAATATTAAGTTGGTACATTAAAAATTCATGCAAGGAGGGTGGTTTTGTCACCATGTTCTCATAGGAATAATCATTATCATCATCCACATATACGGTATTTTCCGTATCAGTTTCATAATAGGTCTCCTCCTGGCGAAATACTTCCTTCCAGTCGGCCGGTGCCTCCAGCCTGGCTTGTTTTACTTGACCGGCCCCTTCAAAGTCATCATCCTCTTCAAGTTCCAACATGGGATTGTGCTCAATTTCCCTTTGAACATACTCCGCCAACTCCACAGAAGACAATTGTAATATCCTTATGGATTGCTGCATTTCAGGGGTCATAACCAGCTTTGGCACCTGTTTAAGGGTTGTATCAAAATCCATTTCCATGAAATTCACCCCTTCCAAAAACAACCTGTACCGCTACCTAATATAGCCTTATGCTGTATGCCTATCTTAATGTCATCAAGCCATGGTATTTAATAATCTTATATTATTAATATTCCACACATGCATCAAAATTCCTTTTTTCAAATTTCACCATAGAGACAGACAAAAATAAAAGACCGGCAGATACCTGCCAGTCCTGTTTTAATCCAACACCGTATAGGCTACATTGGAAGCATGGTCCGCCACCCTTTCCAAATTGTTTACCACATCAAGGAATATAACCCCGGAAGCCGGTAAACACTGTTGATTGTTTAGTCTTGCTATGTGGCTCTTTCTTAAAGTTTCTTCCAATGTATCGATTTCTGCTTCCCTTGGCTCAATGGTGGCAGCCAATTCTTTATCGCCATCCTTTAGAGCCTTTATGCTGTCAACAACTATGGCATTAACCTTTCCGTACATATCATTTAATTCTTCAACGGCCTCATCCGAAAACACCAAATTGTTTTCTATCCTGTACTCTGCCAATTCGGTAAGGTTTTCTGCGTGATCCCCTATCCTTTCAAAATCAACGACACTGTGATATATGCCGGTTATTATTTTAGACTCCTCAAAATTTAAGGGTAGGTTGGATATGTCCACCAAATATTTGGTTATTTCCCGGTTAAGATAATTTAAAACCTTTTCCCTTTCCAAAACTTGCTCTATCAAATTCTCATCCTGTTCCATAAAAGCCTTGTATGCGTTGGTAAAGTTTTGCTGGGCAATCTCGCCCATCCTTACAACTTCTTTAACCGCCTGAACCACCGCAATTGAAGGAGACTGGAGTATACGCACGTCCAAATATTTCAATAAATGCTCGTCCTCCTTAGCCTTTGCAGGCACCAGCCTGGTAGCCATGTTCACCAACTTTGATGCAAAGGGTAACAGAATTACGGTAGTTACTATATTAAATATGGTATGGGCATTGGCTATTTGCCTTGTTAAAGACCCGGGAGATATTGATAAAATCAAGCCTCCATAATCCACAACGGAAGCTATTCCCATGAAAATGGCTGTACCGATAACATTGAATAATAAATGTATAACTGCCGCTCTCTTAGCCGCCGGTGATGTGCCTATGCTGGACAACAAAGCCGTAACACATGTACCTATATTTTGGCCGAAAATTACCGGCAAAGCCATGTCTATATCAATTAATCCCTGCATGGCCAAAGCCTGAAGCATACCCACAGTGACACTACTGCTTTGCAGGATTGCGGTAATTGCAAAACCTGCCAGCAGACCGATGAACCTATTTTCCAGCCCGGCTATAACATTTAAAAAAGCTTGGTTTTCCCTCAAAGGCACCATAGCGTGGCTCATTAAACTCATGCCTAAAAACAGTACCCCAAAACCGGCTAGTATTTCCCCTATTCTACGATAAAATTTATTCTTTGCAAATAAAATAAAGGCTACCCCTATAAATATGGCTATGGGAGCTATGGAAGTAAGCTCAAAGGCAATCAATTGTGCCGTGACGGTAGTACCTATATTTGCCCCCATTATTACACCGGTAGCCTGGGCAAGGTTCATGATACCAGCGTTAACGAAACCGACCACCATAACCGTGATAGCGCTGCTGCTCTGAATGATGGCGGTAACACCTGTGCCCACCAGTACGCCCAATATCCTGTTGCTGGTGAGTACTTCCAAAAACCTTTTCATTCTGTCACCGGCCGCTTTCTGCAGCCCAGTGCCCATCATCTTCATACCGTACATGAAAAGGCCCAACCCGCCGACAAACTGTATCAAGATCTCAATGTCCATGATTATCCTCCGCAAATATATGTAGTTTGTTATTAGGCCATCAATGATTAATTATACCCCATACATAGACAAAATCAAAGTCGTATTTTATTGTTTTTTGTAGTTTAACGCTCCTGTTTTCCTTAGACCGTCGAATTGCAATTGCCTTAAAGCCTCGTATAAAATAATTGCTACAGAATTGGACAAATTTAGAGAGCGGATGTCGTCCTTCATGGGTATCCTTATGCACTGTGAATAATTATCTAAAAGCAATTGTTCGGGAAGACCCGCTGTTTCTTTCCCAAATACCAAAAAACAATTATTTGTATACCTCACATCACAGTAGCAGTTGGGCGCCTTTGTAGAGCAGTAATAAAACAGTTTTCCCTTGTTTTCATCCAGCAATTGTGAAAAATTATCGTATATTTTTATATTAACCGATTTCCAGTAATCCAAACCGGCTCTTTTAAGATATTTATCATTTAAAGAAAAACCAAGGGGTTTTATAAGATATAAGTTGGTTCCCGTTGCCGCACAAGTTCTTACAATATTTCCGGTGTTTTGAGGTATTTCAGGTTCCACCAATACCACATTCAACGCCATTGACACTTCTCCTTTCCAATTTTATTCATAATATAAAACCGCCTGATGCGGTTTTTGTTTTACTTGCAACTAACAAATTTATTTATTAATGTATCCGCCGCTTCCTTTAAATCCAGCGGCATGTCCAAATCCAAACCGGCCTCCTTTAAGCAGTTAAAAAGCTGGACTAATATCGGAGGTTCGAGGTTGGCTTGTGCTAAAAGGGCGGTATCGCTAAATATCTCCCTGGTTCCACCCTTTTTAATTAAGCTGCCGTTATTTATTATGTATACGGTATCTGCTATTTTAGGTACTATATTTACGTTATGGGTAGTAATTACCATTGCGGTTTTGTACTTGCCGTTGAGTTTATTGAGCAGATCTATAATCTCCCTCATGGATGCAGGGTCCAGACCGTCGAAAGGCTCATCCAGTATAAGCAGCTCGGGTATAAGCACCATGGCACCCGCCAAGGCAACCTTTTTCCGTTCCCCACCGCTTAAATAATGGGGCAACTTCGATAATAAATGTTGTATACCCATTTCAGTCGCTATTTTAACTACCCTCTCTTTAAGCCGTTCTCCTTTGATGCCCTCGCTTTTTAGGGCAAAGCCTATGTCGTCAAACACAGTGGGGCCGATGATCTGCTCATCCACATTTTGGAATACCACCCCTATTTTCCTTCGAATTTTTTTATATTCATTAAGGGGATTGCATCTAAACACCTCAACATGACCTTCCACCGGCTTTAGCAGGCCCAATATCAGGGACAGCAAAGTGGTCTTTCCGGCGCCGTTGGGTCCCAGTACCACCACCCTTTCACCCCTGTTAACTGAAAAGTTTAGGCCGTGTATTTTAACCTGGGTATTGTCGGGATATACATGTTTTACATCCTTTAAATTCAGTATTTCCTCTACCATCCAATCACCATCCAAAATAACATTGCAAGTATTAACAGCAGGACACCGTCCTGTTTTTTTAGCGACAATTTGGGCCGAGAGTAAAGTATGCTGCCGTCATAACCCCTGAGCAGAAATATATTGTACATCCTTTCGCTCATATCAATGGAATGTAAAAGTGTCATTCCCACCATTTTAGCCGTGTTTTTTAGATTGTACAATATTCTCAAGGGGTTATAACCTGCCCTTAGCTTTATTGCGGTAAAAAGATTTGCCGCTTTGGTCACCAGAATAAAAAAGGATCTATAGGTAAGAAACATGCTATCGATAACAACTGCAGGAAGCAATAGGGACATCCATGAAAAAATTTCAGTATAGGGGGTGGTGGCAACCAAGAACAGCACAGAACCTGCTGCAACTACTGCTTTTAGTACTATCGCTATTCCATAACCGGCCGACGCTGAGCTGCTGCTCACGGCAAATATTAAGCTAAAAACCACGGGATATGCAAAAAAATGTAATAATTTATTAGGAGGAAACCGAGACAACAACAAAAGCAGTGTCACAACCGACAATAGTACAGCCAATCTAGAAGGCTGGTTACATATAACCACAATAATTATTAAACCCAGAGTATTAATGATTTTAGCCAAGGGGGAAACTCTGTGGAAGAAAGAATCTCCTTTGATTGATATTCGATCAATAAATGTTAAATCCATAATCCCTACCCGTTCAACACAGTATATTTGGCCTAATCTTCATTATAAACCCTATAATTAATATGGTAGCAACGGCCTCTATAATAATACCCGGCATTGCTACAGGTAAGAAAATCCTTGTAAATCTATGCAAAGAAAACTTGGCGTCGCCATTTGAGTTATCGTATTCAGCAAATGTTTGCTGCATAATATGCCCATGTCTCCCGACATCGTTTTTATGTATGTGCTTAGAATAATTATGACTGTCATCATTTTCAATGATGTGATGGGCTTCTTGGTGAAATTCAATGCCGTGTCCATGGTTTAAGACAGTAACCGGGTCTAAATTCACTAAACCCACCACCGAAAACATAAAGAACAGGGAAACCGTTAAAGATACTATGGCAGTAACCCCTGCAGCCGGCATGGGTTTTATATAGCCTTTTAACAATTTAAACAATATGTATCCCAGCACTACCTCACTACCGAGGATAAGCGTATTCAGTCCTACGACGGTAATGCCTCCATGTCCCATCAAGCTCAACAATAGGTTTACTATGAATACAGCAATTAAACCCATCCATGGACCTAAAACAATACCGCTTAAAACTGCAAGGTTTAGATGATATGGGAAGACTCCCATTGTGAGGAGCATAACGGCCGCAAATATACCTATTAACGGTGTTCTTCGAATCTGCCGTCTTTTAAGCATGTAGGTACACAAGACAAGGATTAGAACAGTCGCCAGATATCCAACAGCCGCCCAAACAATTGGTATTATTCCGTCGGGAATATGTAAATGGCTCACATAAATCACCTTGCTAACATTTAATAATTTTCGTTACTTATTGACAGTCAGGACAGTGACCATACACTTCAAATTTATGGCCGGAAATTTTAAACCGGCTTTTTTTTCTCAGCTCCTCCTCAAGACCGTCCAAGGGACAACATTTAAGTTTATAGGTTTTCCGGCAATTAACGCAGATAATGTGGTGGTGGTGATGTTTTTCTTTCAGCTCATACCGTCTTTTACCGTCACCAAAATCCAGTTTTGAAACCAAGCCATTCTCTTCCATCATGTTAAGATTTCTGTACACCGTAGAAAAATCAATGTTTATTTTCCGCTCCCTGGCCTTTAGATAAATTTCATCGGCCGAAAGATGGCTGTCGGAATGCTTCAGTATTTCCATGATAACCTTCCTCTGGGCGGTCATTCTAATCCCCTTGGACTTCATTTTACGGCCCCCTATAATGCAAATCACTTGTATTTGCATTATATATAGAATAATATGGTAATGTCAATAGCTTTCGATCACGTGGGTAAAGACTTTGATATATTTTTTATGATAGCCTTTAATTTTTGAGCGGAGTCCCTAAACTCTTCTATTTCTTTGGGGGCTAGCGGCAGATTAAGCACCTTTTCCACACCCTTTCTGTTCATAATACAGGGCAAGCTTAAACAAACATCTTCCACCCCATAATAGCCCTCCATAAGGGTGGACACTGTCAGTATGGAATTTTCATCCATGATTATACTTTCCACTATCCTTCTAATGGCCAGCCCTACAGCATAATAGGTGGAACCCTTGGCATCTATAATGTGGTATGCAGAATCTCTTACCTGTTTAGATATTCTATCCTTGTACCCTTCCTCACACCTACTGCCGCACAGGGGACAAAAATCATCCATCCTTGTCCCCGCAATATTTGCCAGGCTCCAGACTGCCACCTCACTGTCGCCGTGTTCCCCGATTATGTATCCATGGACATTCCTTACATTTACTTTGCAGTGTTGGCTAATCAAATACCTGAACCTGGAACTGTCCAGTACTGTACCCGAACCAATTACCTGTCCCGCCGGAAGTCCGGATATTTTTAATGCAACGTAGGTTAATATATCCACCGGGTTTGTCACTATTAGCAATATAGCATCCCTAGTGTACGAAGTAATCCGAGGTATAATTTCTTTAAAGATCCGGGTGTTCTCTACAACCAGGTCCAGCCGGGTCTGACCGGGTTTTTGGGCTGCGCCGGCAGCGATGATTATTATATTGGAATGGGCACAATCGCTGTAATCCCCTACTTTGATCCTTATATGGGGTGCAAAGGATACACCGTGGTTTAGATCCATGACCTCGCCTTCCACCCTCTCCTCGTCTATATCTATCAATGCGACTTCGGAAACCACATGACCCATCATAAGGGCGTAGCATGCCGTTGCCCCTACCATGCCCGCACCGATAATAGTCACTTTTCCCATATCATACCCACATTTCAATAATATCACCTTCCCAAGGCTTTATTACTTTAAACTGTCCCCATCAAAAAAAATTTATTCAGCAGCTTTATCGTTTTTACCCTGGGTTTAAGAATTGTTAAAAACCCTGGCAACACCAAAGACAAAGAATGGATAGTAATCAAGGCCTATTTTTGTATACATAATGTCATGTTATACTGATAATGAATATTTATTTTTATATTTTGGCGTTGTTTCGCCTTTATAAATTTCCCTTGGGTGGTGAATTAGTAGACGTGTATTTATCAGTAGATGCCATCCTGGAGCAAAAAATTCAGGAAATACAAAGTAGAATACCCGTGAAGTTAAACACATCCGTTGGAAAAAGAATAGATTTTTCCTCCATTCTCAAGGAAATGAAGGAAATGCATCAGGAAACTGAGCAGGGGGAACAATATGTACCCGTTAATACCAACAATATCTTAGACATCAACGGTTTTTTAAACAATAGTATACCCTTAAATATACCCCTGCAAAGAATTGATTTGCACGATAATAATTTCCACGGTAATAATTTAGACAATAACATTGATACCGGGATGGATACCGAGACCCACATTGACACCGATGCCGGGGCTAAAACTGACATACGCTCCGCCATTGAGGCCGCCATTGCCAAAGCATCCCAGTTATATAACCTGGACGCAAATTTAATACGATCGGTTATTAAGGCCGAATCCAATTTTAACCCCAAAGCAGTATCAAGGGCAGGCGCCATGGGGCTAATGCAATTGATGCCCAAAACCGCCGCCGGTTTGGGCGTAACGGATGCCTTTGATATAGAACAAAATATTCTGGGCGGAAGCAAGTATTTGCGCAACATGCTGGATATTTTCAATAATAACTTGGAACTGGCACTGGCAGCCTACAACGCAGGTCCGGGTAATGTGAAAGCCTATAACGGCATCCCGCCCTTTAGAGAAACAAGAAATTATATAAACACAATTCTAAACAACCTAAAACAGCTCAATAAAACCGGTAACGAATAATTACATTAAAGTATTAGTGCTTGTTATCGAATAAATCTCCTAATTAACGACCGTTTTATAGTAACAGCAGCACTGGGACATAGTTCTTGACAACAATAACATCTAATGCATTTTTTATAGATTACCCTAGGTAATCTTTTTTTGATTATTATTGCCTTTGGAGGACAATTATTTACACAGTCCCCGCATCCCACACATAGCTTTTTAGAAAACACGGGTTTTGTTTTTAGTATTGAACTAACCAACTTTTCAATAAAATCAGGTACCCTACCCTTCAATAGCTCCACATTGCCTGTCTTAGGTATTAAAAAATCCCTAATTTTAAGCTCATCAATGCAAGTACCCGCAATCTCTACTTCTTCCACTGATAAAGGACATAAACCCCTTCGCTGCGCCTGTAAAATAGTAGGAATCGACTTGGGGTGGATGCCAATAATTTCCGCAGCAACCAGGTCAAGAGCATGGGGGTTTCGGGCTGCCAGAAAAGCACCTACCTTCCTTGGATAACCGGCCGTCGGCCCCGGTCCTTCCATGGCAATAATCCCGTCCATGAAAGACAAATCGGGCCTGACGGCCTCACATATATCAACCAACATATTGGAAAAATCCTCTATATTCGGCATGGCAAAATGGTATTCTGCTTTAGTCACACCAGGTACTACGCCAAACATATTCTTTACGGCACCGGTAAACAAGGTCATACTGTGGGTCTTCATTTTGGATACCGAGATAATTTTATCAACATCCTTTACCATACTTGCTATGGTAATCTCCCTCAATACCTTGCCCCTTTTAAACGAAATAACTGTATCTCTTGTATTATAATTCAGGACGGCTCCTGTTTCATGTGCCACCTGCTCAATGCCGCAGGCCTTATACACACCCTTTAACGCGCTTACCGTGAACAATCCACCGGGGCTGTCGCCTAATACCACCTGGGCACCTGCATCTTTTAATATTTCTACCAATGCCTTTACAAAAACGGGATGGGTAGTAGCCCCTTTATCAGGATGTTTCTTCATCACAAGATTTAGTTTTAACAAAACCCTGTCGCCTGGTTTTATGTACTTTCTTATGCCACCTAAGGCATTAAAACTATTGTCCAAACACTCTTTAATCCTGTTAGTTTCATACCCGTCACAGTGTTCCAAATATACTCTGTTCATATTCGTCTCCCTAATTTTTAATCCGGCTGTGTATATTGTTTTGTTGTAATGCAATATCAATTATTATAGCATAATTTATGGAAAGGGATTTATCACCGAAACCATTTATGCCCAAAAAATATAATTTGAATAGGCAATTTGTCATAAATACATAAAAACATCTCAATGATTAAAACGGCCGGCTCTAACAGAGTGGCAGTAACACAAGAAAATCCTTAGCAAAAAAATCCTTCATGCCAAAAACCGTTCGATAATAATAGACCATTGAATTAATATCCACCGGGCCAGATTGGGAACGTTTAACATATATGCCCGGTGTAAAGCGTTTAAGCAGATATGTAAAAAAACGACCTAAGGAATATGGGAGCTGATAAATGATAGATTCCCAACGGAATCATAAAATGTTTCACCCAAGGGTGTGCGCATTCATATGCTGCTGAATGCTTTCTAAAAGGTCTCGGGCCTCCTCTATACCGGGATCTATGCTCAGTACCCTTTCTAAATGATCCTTGGCCAAATCCAATTGACCCGTTGAAAGATATATTTTGCCAAGTAGTAAATGGGTTGGCACGTGCCCATCATCCTTATCCAATAGGATGCTTAACTGGTCGATGGCTTTATCAATATGTCCTGTTTCTGCATAAATGGCACCCAAAACATACCTGGCTTCTATGCTGTCGGGATTGTCATCAAGGAAATTTTGAATATTTTCCACCGCCTCCTGGGTGTCACCCGCAGAATAGCTGTTTAATGCTTTGTTTATAAGAGCTTCCTGCCGATACTTGTAATTCCCCCAGTTTATCCCAACTGCTAATATAACAACTGCCAGCAACAGAAACATAACACGCTTTAAAGTAAAGGATTTTTCTGAATACAAATCAAGCCATGAACTAATAAGAAAACCTCCCACCAAACCTCCTATGTGACCCCAGTTGTCAATACCGCTTCTGGTAAAACCGTAAATCAGATTAAAACCTATAACTATTATTAAATTGGCACCAAGCAATCTCTTAAATATGCCTCTACGGGCTTTCCTAAAATATAACAGCGCCCCAAACAGGCCGAATATGGCCCCGGAAGCTCCTGCCGAAATGGGATGGCTAAACATATAACTGAAAACGGTACCGAAAAGCCCCGATGCCAGATAGATAATTAAAAACTTAACCTTGCCAAATAACCTTTCCACGAGGGTACCGTATGTATACAACGCATAGCTGTTAAAAAACAGATGGACAATGCCAATGTGCAAAAACATAGGCGTAAAAAGCCGCCAATACTGGCCTGAAGCTATCAGAACATTAACCTTTGCACCAAATGATTGCAGAACGAATACATTGGTAGAACCGCCTGCTATGGTCATTAGCAACCATAAAACTATATTAATTATAAGTAATGTAATGGTTATATAGGGAGGTCTTCTATCGATTTGTATATACTCCTGTTGGGAAACGTAATAATTCAATGATACTACCCCGTTTGCATTTATCCTTTAGTTCATACTTATAAACGAGCAAAACTATTCAACGGTAACAGCGGTACCATACGCGATTATCTCAGCAGCTCCCGCCATTATGGACGATGTAGAAAGACGTATGTTTACAATAGCATTTGCTCCATATTTCTCGGCTTGATCTATCATTCTTTTAATTGCGACCTGCCTTGCTTCTTCCATCATCTTGGCATACTCCTTTACCTCTCCACCCACCAACGTTCTGAATCCTGCCATGATATCCCTGCCAATGTTTTTGGAATGTACAGTGCTACCTATTACCAAACCATGGACCGTTAATATTCTCTTTTCGGGAATTTCGCTAGTACTTACTAATATCATCGTCTTCCTCCTTTTTTATCCGCCTTCTTTCTATTGCCATGGATAAAAGAACGATGATAAAGCCCAGTATTATGGCTACAATGGCAATAACCACCACTGCAGCCATATTTATGATTATGCTGAGTATTTGATAAAGCACATAGGCTATCAGTATCAAAAATCCGATTATTATTAGACTAATCCCTGCCTTATACCCAAACTTCCTCAAAACTAACATTCCTTCCTAATTGGTCTTAAACTTATTATATACCATACTCCAGCCGGTGGTTAGTCTAAGTTTGTATTTATACCAAAGATTTTATTATATTTTCCTTATCGCCGTATAACAGATCGATAACCGGTATCTCCACCATTGTATAGGCACCCGGTTTTTGTTTAACGGATGCCCGGGCAACACTGATTAACACCTGGCCTGTTAAAGCAGGATTGTTTATTTTCATCTTAAACTCCAACAACTGGTTATGGGTAGCACCCGAAACTCCCTTACGTTCTATTAATACTCCATGGCCCATATCAATAAGCCGGTTGACATCCTCAACCTGGATAACAATGGTCTCATCTTTAACGAAATACTCATCGGCCTTCAGTGCCCGTTCAACTTCTTCAAACTCCGCACCTTCCTCCAACTCTACGTAAACCATCCTTCTGTGTACTCCTGTTCCCAAGGGAATGGTCATGGAAAGGGCATGCTTTACACCGTCTATGGCCTTAGCCGCAACTGTATGGCCCATGCTCATTCCCGGTCCGAAGTTGGTATAGGTTATACCCCTTGGGACCAGTGCTTGCAATAGCGTCCTTATAATTGAATCGCTTCCCGGATCCCAGCCCGAGGAAATAATAGCAACGGCATTGTTTTGTCGCGCGACGGGATCCAACTGTTGCTTTAAATCCCACAACCGACCGTGGATATCATAACTGTCCACCGTATTTATCCCCATGGACAGTATCTCCATGGCAGTTTCGGGAATGCTCAAGGTGGGGATACATAAAACAGCTACGTCCACATCCTCTAATTCCTTTATGGATGACACAATTTTATATCCTGCTATTTCAGGGGGAACAGGCTTTTTGAGGGATGAAGCCCTTCTAACTATACCGGCTATTTCCATATCAGGAGCCTGCTCGGCAGCTTGCACCGCAAATTTTCCTATATTTCCGTATCCTACCACAGCAATTCTGATTTTCTCCATTTTTGTTCTCCTTTCGTTTCTAAGACCATGACGGAACATATTCTGTTACATGTTTTTATACATTGCTATTTTGATGATAATATATTCCCCGGCCAATTTCAAGAATGGCGGTGGATACTCTGCAATGAATCTTGCAAATTCAACGATCAGTCGATTATTATTACTCTGGTGCCTATGTCCACCAATTCATATAACTCCTCCACATCCTTGTCATATAAGGATATGCAGCCTTGGGTACTATCCTTAACCTGAGCTCCCCCATGAATACCTATGCCTCCACCCAAGGGAGTTCTTTGGGGCGGTATGCCGCCCTCCCTTATGGCCTTTACAATGCTGTCATGCTGGGACTTAGATATTATTCCCGCCTTCAGGCCCCTTGTAGCATCCTGTATATTCGGATAGCTCAGTCGTATCCATCGTGTACCGATTTCTTCCCGACCGCTTATTACCGCCTTTTGGCATATGTAGAACTCGCCCCTGGGAGTGCGGTAATCCCCCTTAACCTCTTTATCACCTTTCATGGTATCTCTCCCCAAAACAACAGGATAGGATTTGACAGGCCGGTTATCCATGTATACAGTAAGTCTATTTGTTAATATATCCACCAGCAAATATATGTTATCCCTTTTATGGGAAACATTTTTCTTCCCCATTTCGTCCTTAAAACTCAACTTACCGTTTATCCCCTCAGGACTTGCTGTTTTGAGCTCCAATTGGTCGTCCTCCCCAATTTGCCTTCGATCATATCCCAAGGTGGTTATCCTTATCTCGTAGGCCCTTTTGATTGTTAGATTACAGATAAGAAATACGGCTGCAAATATTATAAAGAGAGCTGTTAAACTCTTTGTTTCCATTATTTCCTCCATCAATTACCAAACATTCTTATAAGTATTATACCAGCTTTTTTGTGAAAAATTACCTGTCAATTGAATCAGTCAACCCTACAACAAAAATAGCCCCGCATTTATTTACGGGGCATCCCTGTTCATCGCGGGGATGTGCTCATTGTAAGTTCCATATATTTTCCGTTTTCCTTAATTTTATCAATTAGTTCATCGGTTATTATGGTTCCCTTTTCGGCCAATATTTCACCGTCTTTACTGGTAATCCTTTTACTCACCTTCCGCCCAATGAGGAACTGCCTTTGTTTTTGTTCAAAGGATTTTGCAGCCTCTGCCTTATCCGCCAATTCTTCTTTTACATGGGTTTTTGACTCATTTAATAGAATATCATTAAAAGGTTTTTGGGTACCATTTTTTGACGTTTCCCGGTGATGGTATTCTTGTAGTTCGAGGTGCTTTTTTTCTTCATAGGATGGCACTTCATTGTCTGCATGGTCCATGAATTTTTCTTCTATATTGTCCTCTACTACAATAACATTTTTACCAAAGGTGACAATACTTTGTCGCGGTATAATTTTTATCTGACCGTCATCCAGTATAAGTCTGCACCCTGCAATACCTCCGTCATCATCTATGAAAAATTCATCAATCTTACCGATATACCTACCCTTTTCGGTATATACCTTGGCACTGATCAACTTAATACCGTCCTGGATCAACGCCACAGCCCTTTCTACTTCCACAAACCTTTCAATGTTATCTTCGGTCTCGGTGGTAACGGCGTTGGATCCAATGCCTAAAATATCTTTAAAGGATATTACCTTAGCTCCAAAATACCACTGGCCATCATCCAATACCAAAAATTCTACAGTGCCCGTTTGTCTATCTATTAGCATATCTTTAACGGTACCTGCTTCTTTACCTTCATTAATACATAAAAGAACCAAACCCATTATTTCATTGGCACTTCTCATTATAGTTCTTCCCCCTCTCACCAACCCTGCCTTACAATATTATTTCAATATTACATTATTCTAGATTCTAGTAATTTTGACAAAATTCCTTCTTTTTTTACATCCTAAGACAAATATAGTAATATTGTCCCACTTCAGCAAAAACAAATCAGATTCACAGGATCAGGCAATAAAGCATAGATATATATTGTTCACTAAATTGATAAGTTTTAAAGGAGTAACCATGCTAACGCCTTTAATTTTATCCGTTGCCATAAGCATAGACAGTTTTAGTATAGGTGTATCCTACGGTATAAAAAAACTTAGAATACCCATTTTCCCCTTTGTACTTATCATATCGGAATCTACAGCATCCCTTTTGCTATCCAGGGCTATAGGTGACACAATCAATATGTTTGTTTCTCCGAAAATATCGGCAATTATAAGCTGTATGATGCTATTAGGCTTAGGCTTGTGGATGTTCTTCCACTCATTGGTAACATTAAATAGTCGGCACAAAAAAGAATCCAACTTTGATAAAACATCAACAAACAAGAATTTGAAATTAATAGAAATCATAATGGCTATTTTGAAAGAACCTAGTCAGGCTGACATGGATGTTTCAGGGGAAATAAACACTAAAGAAGCATTAATTTTAGGCATAGCCCTTGCTCTCGACTCCTTTGGCGCAGGCCTTGGGGCATCCATAGGAGAATTCAATATGATGGTTATTATCATATTAACCACGGTGTTTAATGTAACCTTTTTGTCCTTAGGTCTAACCATAGGTCATAGGTTAAGCAGGCTATGGTCCCATAATAAAATTGAATTAACACCGGGCATATTATTGATAATGCTGGGCATTCTTCGACTGCTGTAAAGGATGGTGTTTTATTTTTCCTTATTCTCCTTTTCTCTTTCTGCCATCCTGTAGGATAAGACGTACAAACTATCACTAAGGTGAGCATTCTCTACTATTACGTCATTGGGCAAGTCAAGATCAATGGGTGCAAAATTCCATATGGATTTAATACCGTATTCAACCAAGGTTTCTGCTACTTGCTGTGCATTCTCCCTGGGGGTACATAAAATTGCGATTTTTACATCATTATCCCTTACGAACTCTCCCATTTTATCAATATCCAATATCTCTATTCCCCTTATAGACAAGCCAATCAACTTTGGGTTGATATCAAATAACGCCTTGACCTCAAAACCCCTTTTTCTGAAATTGGTGTAATTTGCTATGGCTTGACCAAGATTGCCGGCACCTACAATTATCGTATTGTACCGTTCATTTAGCCCCAATATCTTTTTTATCTCATTGTACAGCAATTCTACGTTATACCCATATCCCTGTTGTCCGAAGCCTCCAAAACAATTAAAATCTTGTCTTATTTGGGAAGCCGTAAAACCTATGCGACGGCTCAGTTCTTTGGATGATATGCGCTTAATGCCATCCCTGACGAGTTCCTCCAGATATCTATGATACCTTGGGAGACGTCTTATCACAGCGTCCGAAACCTTGGATGTACGCCTTTGCATTTATCTTCCCCCTTAATTATAATCTATGTTAATTTTTTAACGATTATATTGTACATTTTTTTCCCACCCATGTCAAGCAAGACTTTATATCCTCCCTATTGTCTTACATTTTCGTTAAAAAACGTAATATATAATTATTCTTGACAGCTGTATAAACTATCACTATGAAAAAATATATTATAGGTATTACACCTTTTCCCTGTGGGACAATATATTGTTACATGCATTGGTTACATGATAGATAAGCATCTTTTCAGCCAGTTCACCGTCTCGCTTAACAAATGCATTGACTATGTTTCCATGTTCAAGCAAAGCGTCTTTTGCCCTGCCCGACACCTTTAGGGAAATCAGTCGGGCCTTTTGAACATAATGGTGGAAGCTGCTTAGCATAATCTTCAGCATCTTACTTTTACTGGCTGCATAGATAGTATCGTGAAATTTTGTATCCAGTTTGGCTATTTGCTCGAAATCACTCTTTTTTGTATAATAATCCATCAGTTCTTGGGTTTCCTGGAGGGTTTTCAGTTCCTGGGTCGTAATTCTTTCTACGGCCCACCGGGCAGCAAGGCCTTCAACCATTTTTCTTATGATATATATATCATCTACATCTTGGGTGCTAATACCCTGAACAATTACACCTTTGTTGGGAATACTATGTACCAGTCCCTCAAACTCCAGTTGTCTAATGGCTTCCCTTATAGGGGTTCGGCTTACCCCCAGTTCTTTTGCCAGTTTAGTTTCAACCAGACTGTCACCCGGCTTGTACCGACCGTCCAAAATGCTCTCCCTAATGTGGTTAAATACTCTAGCCCTCAGGGAATGCTGATCAGCGTCCAAAAATTGTGCCGCCACTCCAGTGTTCCCCCTTTATGATAAATATCAATACCATGTTTTTTATTTAATAAATTAACACGCCCAACAATGCTGCACCCAGGATTACTAAAATAGGATGTACTTTAAACCTTTTGACAGCAAAAAAACTTAAAACCAGTATGATAATACTCCTTATCTCTACGACATCATCAGCCACTAAAGCGGTCTTTGCGATAAGCAGCGCCGCGCTGGCAATCAATGCTACCACCACGGGTCTGATGCCGTACAACAAGCCGGATAATAATCTATGCTCCCTATACCTTGCAAAAATGGTGGACAATGCCATTACTACCGCAAAGGACGGCAACACTACGGCAACGGTAGATATGACAGCCCCCAATATGCCATTTTGAATAATACCTATATAAGTTGCTGAATTAATGGCAAAGGGTCCCGGTGTCATTTCGGCAATGGAAATTATGTTTATCAATTCCTCTGTGGTCAACCAGCCCTGGTTTACTATTTCCTGCTGGATGAGAGGAATCATGGCATATCCGCCGCCAAAACTAAACAAACCTATTTTTATAAAGCTAATAAACAGCCTAATCAACATCCCGGTTTTTTACCTCTTTTCTGGGCCACAGCAATGTATGGACAACGCCCACCATGCCACCGGAAATTATAACCAGGATAGGGCTTATTCCACCAAAAATAAGCAGTATAAAGGCAGCTAAAGCTATAATTATTGTGATTTTATCATAAACGGCCGACTTACCCATCCTTAACACAGCCAGTATAATAAGGGTAACCACGGCCGGTCGGATACCTTTAAGAGCCTTTGCAACCATAACGTTATCGCCGTACTTGTGTAAATATACGGCAATTATTGAGATAATAATAAAGGAAGGCAATACCATGCCTGTAACGGCAAACAAAGCTCCCCACACTCCGGCTACTTTTTTTCCGATAAAAATACTCGAATTCACCGCTATTGCCCCCGGCGCAGTTTGGGCAAGGGCCAGGATATCTACAATGTCCTGTTGGCTTATCCAACGGCGGTTGTCAACCACCTCTCTTTCAATCAATGGAAGCATTGCATACCCACCGCCAAAGGTAAATGAACCTATCTTAAAAAAGGTACAGAAAAGTTGCAATAAAATTTTGCCCTTCACTTTGCCACCTCATTTAAAATAAGAGGGCATAAACCCCCTTATTTTTAAGCTTTGTTTTCTTTTGTAAAATTCAGCAACCCACCCGCTATAAGAACATTGATAAGTCTTTCGGACACATCGAGCTTGGTATCGATATATATATCCTTTTGCTGGTTATATATTCTAATGATTCCCGATTTTAGCTGGTTAATACTATCCCTTATTACCAAACGATCGCCGGCCTGGATATTATCGTAATCCCTTTCATCGACAAAGGTTAAGGGCAATATACCCGAATTTATAAGATTTGCCATGTGTATCCTGGCAAAGGATTTTGCCACAACGCCTTTTATACCAAGGTACAACGGAACCAAGGCAGCGTGTTCCCTACTGGAACCCTGACCGTAATTGTGGCCTCCCACCAGAAATCCTCCGCCCTGTTCCTTAGCCCTTTTGGGGAATGTCTCATCCACCGGCACTAAACAATAGTCGGACAGATGGGGTATGTTGGATCTATAGGGCAAGAGCTTGGCATTGGAAGGCATGATATGGTCAGTAGTAATATTATCCCCCATTTTTAATAATACCGACCCGCTAATCTCTTCCGCCAAGGGTTTATTAATGGGAAAGGGTTTTATGTTGGGTCCCCTTACCACTTCCACCTTACTACCGTCCTCTGCCGGAGGTATCACCAGGTTATCGTTTATTTTAAAACTCTGGGGCATATCCACATGGGGAGCGGCACCCAATTTCCTGGGATCGGTAATTTCACCGAAAACGGCCGACGCGGCTGCCACTTCCGGGCTGACCAGATATACATCAGCCGACATTGTACCGCTCCTGCCATAAAAATTCCTATTAAAGGTTCTAAGAGACACTGCATTGGTTGCAGGCGCTTGGCCCATGCCTATACAGGGTCCACATGCGCATTCCAAAATCCTTGCCCCTGCATCTATTAAATCGGCCAACGCTCCGTTTTCGGCCAGCATTGTGTACACCTGTTTCGATCCGGGAGATATTACCAAGCTGACCGAAGGATGAACGGTCTTGCCTTTTAAGATACCGGCCACCTTCATAAGATCCATGTACGATGAATTGGTGCAGCTGCCAATGGCCACCTGATCAACCTTCAAGCCTTCTATATCTTTTACCTTCACCACATTATCCGGGCTGTGGGGCTGGGCTATCAAAGGTTCCAGACTATCCAAATCTATAATAATGTGCTCATCGTACGATGCATCTTCGTCAGCAGCCAGAGGTGTCCAGTTCTCTTCTCTCCCCTGGGCCCTTAAAAACTCACGGGTTCTTTCATCACTGGGGAATATTGATGTAGTAGCCCCCAGCTCAGCACCCATATTTGTAATAGTTGCCCTTTCGGGAACGCTTAGATGCTTAACACCCTCGCCACAGTATTCCATTATCTTGCCCACGCCGCCCTTTACAGACAGCCTTCTTAAAACCTCAAGTATAATATCCTTGGCAGATACCCATGGTTTAAGGCTGCCCTTTAATTCCACTTTGCATACCTTGGGCATTGTTAAATAATACGGGCCCCCACCCATGGCCACCGCCACATCCAGTCCGCCAGCACCAATGGCCAGCATGCCTATTCCACCGCAGGTGGGCGTATGGCTGTCGGAACCCAGCAGAGTCCAACCAGGCACGCCAAACCTCTCCAAGTGTACCTGATGACAAATACCGTTACCCGGCTTTGAAAAATAGATGCCATATTTTTGTGCCACCGTCTGTATATACTTATGGTCGTCGGCGTTTTCAAAGCCTGCCTGCAAGGTATTATGATCTATGTAAGCCACCGACAATTTTGTCTTAACCCTTGGTATTCCCATGGCCTCAAACTGCAAGTATGCCATGGTACCGGTGGAATCCTGGGTGAGAGTCTGATCTATTCTTATGGCTATTTCACTACCCGGTTCCATGACACCGCTTACCAAATGATTTTCAATGATTTTTTGCACTAAATTTTTTCCCATATAAACAAGTCCCCCTGATTTGAAGTAATAATATATAGAAAATATACCTTGTATAATTGTATACAATCATACAAGACCTGTCAACAGGTGTGTTTTTAACAAGCCGCCTGTCCATATTCTGCACACCTGCTTACAAATAAAACAAGGGCCACCTGGCGGCCCGATTTGTAGCTATTGTATCTCTTTAATACCGTCCACAGCCGCCAATTGACAGATAACATGGTGTTTTTCCACTTCATATGGCAGTTTAACGGTAAGCATTACCTCGGCGATTTCATTATCATCTTCAAACTGTCGGATTTTTATGTCTCTTATATTAACATTTAGTTCGCCTAAAATATCCCCTATTTTCCCTATCTGGCCCGGTTTATTCTCAACCAGCAATAACATCTGAAGCTGTTTTTTTTGGTGGAACAAATATTTTTCCCCTCTCTTTAATACCACAAGAACCAAATATATTATACCGGATGCAACCACAGCGCCAATATAAAATCCAACCCCCACAGCCAAACCTACACATGACACTGCCCAAAGACTGGCGGCCGTGGTTAATCCTTTAACCGAAGCCCGTTCTTTAATTATGGTACCTGCTCCTAAAAAGCCTATACCGCTTATAACTTGAGCGCCCAACCGCGCAGGGTCTAAATTGACCTTAGAACTATAAAGGGAAAATATGTACTGGGATGTTATCATCACCAAGGCAGATCCCACACATACCAATATATGGGTCCTAAACCCCGCCGGCCTGTTGATGCTTTCCCTCTCAATTCCTATTATTCCTCCCAATACACCGGCTAGGACTATCCGTATTAAAATATCCAAAAAAGACATAACATCACCCTACCATTTTTTAATAACCCGCTACCCTTGTGAAGAAACAAAGGATATTTATTTCAAAATATGCCTAACACCTACTCCTTTAATTTGATATACCGTAGTAGGAAGAAAGTCTCTTGGTACTGTTGTTTATAATAACCCTATCCAAAAAGGTAAAGCATCCTTTGGGTATAACGGAAAGTACTACCCTGGTATGGGGTGTATACCCTCCATTTTCCCGCACAAATCTTAGCGCCATTTCCCAATTAAACAAATTAAAAGGATACCTTTTTACCGCTTTTATGTAACCCTGTTGCCTATTTCTATCCAATATACACATACCCCAACTGTCCAATATGGCTACGGTTTTATCAAAAACTTCATTCAGATCCCCATCAATTCCAAAGGTATGTTCCAGTCTCAGTCTTTTTGGACTGTTTTTACACTGTATAACGAAGGCTGCCAATAATATTATAATAAAGATAGCCAGTATAAATAAAGATACCAATAATAATATGTATGTAAAAACAAAGGTGTAGACTATTCTAAATAATTGGATAAGGTTCATACCATCACTCCGGTTGATATTGTTACCCGCCCAAAATGCAAATATAACATTTATCATGAACGGTGCTCACAATATCTTAGTAATAGTTATTACCTCGGAGTGATAGTTAGAACCCATTTTAAAATATTGTCCACATCCTACTTACAGCCGATATGTTCAAAGTTATATAATGCCAGGCAAGGGCGTGGACATATGGCTTGGTATCTATGCCGCTTTTAGAATATTAATGGGTAGCATTAAAATCTACCCATTAACTCAACTTCTTTGCTATTTTACCCTAAGTCCGCCCCTTTCCAAGGCCTGCTCATTAAGGGGTATTAGATGTTGCTTGGAGGGTCCCAGTACCTTTTTCAAAGATTCCAGGACGGTTTTTATCGATGCAATACCGGTTAACTCAACAAGGGCCCCCAGCATTACCATGTTTGCCACCTTTAAGTTGCCCAATTGATTGGCAATGTCATTGGCATCTATATAATAAGACCTTACATCCTTCCTTTCGGCCTGCCTATCAACCAATGAAGAGTTTATCAATAGCAAACCGTCTTTTTTTAAGCTGTTTTCGAATTTATCCAGCGAAGGCCTGTTCATGGCAATTACAGTGGTAGCCTCGGTAACTATGGGAGAACCCACCGGTGAATCGGATATAATAACGTTACAGTTTGCAGTACCACCACGCATTTCCGGTCCATAGGACGGCAACCATGATACATACTTTCCTTCAAGCATTCCTGCATAGGCCAGTAATTGTCCCATTAACATTATCCCTTGGCCGCCAAAACCTGCTATTATAATCTGCTCGTTCATTTTATTCACCGCCCCCGTCAATGTCCTTCTTTACCCCCAACGGATAATAGGGTATCATATTTTCCTTCAGCCAATTTAAAGCTTCAATGGGGGTTAAACCCCAATTGGTTGGGCAGGTTGATAAAACCTCTACAATACTGAATCCCTTACCCTTTATCTGTATTTCAAAGGCTTTTTTTATGGCCTTTTTGGCCTGCATCAGGTGTTTTATGTCATGGACAGATACCCGGGCTATATACGCAGCCCCTTCAATGGTGGACAGCATTTCGCTGATCCTTATTGGATACCCGGCAATTTCAGGCTGGCGACCGTAAGGAGAAGTAGCGGTCACCTGCCCTACTAAGGTAGTAGGTGCCATCTGTCCACCGGTCATACCGTATATGGCATTATTGACAAATATTGTGGTTATTTTCTCACCTCTGGTGGCAGCATGAACTATTTCGGCAGCACCAATAGAAGCTAGGTCCCCATCTCCCTGATAGGTAAATACCACTTTATCGGGGTGAACGCGTTTTATTCCCGTTGCTACGGCAGGAGCCCTGCCATGGGCTGCCTCCATCATATCACAGTTAAAGTAATCATAGGCAAAAACTGCACAACCCACCGGTGCCACACCTATGGTTTTTTGCTGTATATCAAGCTCATCAATAGCCTCAGCTACCAACCTATGGATAATACCATGGGTACAGCCGGGACAATAGTGAAAGGGTTTATCCGTTAAAGCCTTGGGTTTTTCAAATACCTTAACCATTACGCTTCACCCCCCAGTATCATTTTGACCTGCCTTAGTATGTCATCAGGACGGGGTACCATGCCTCCGGTACGGCCATAGAAATAAACGGGCTTTTGTCCGTTAACCGCCAATCTAACATCGTCCACCATCTGTCCCAAACTCATTTCCACGGCTAAGACGGCCTTAACGGTTTGCTGCCCAACAACCTTTGCAAATATCTCCTTGGGGAAGGGCCACAAAGTTATGGGCCGTATCAGGCCTATCTTAATTCCTTCCCGGGCAGCATCGTCTATAACATTTTTAACTATCCTCGACGTGGTGCCGTATGAAGCTATTATAACCTGGGCACCTTCGGTATTATAAGCTTCATATCTTACTTCTTCTTTCTCTATGGTGTCGTATTTGGCCTGAAGTTTTATATTATGCCTTTCCAGTTCCGCCGGGTCAATAAACAGCGAATTTATTACACTTCTGGGCCTGTCTCCCTTCCATCCTGTGGCAGCCCAGGTCTTTTCGGGCAACTGCCTGGGTTTTCTTTCCTTAAACTCCACAGGCTCCATCATCTGACCCAGCATGCCGTCACCTAACAGTAAAACAGGGTTCCTGTACATATCGGCTATATCAAAACCGTCCATAACGAGATCCACCGCCTCTTGAACAGTCGAAGGCGCAAGGACTACCATTCTGTAATCACCGTGCCCGCCGCCTCTGGTGGCCTGAAAATAATCCGATTGGGCCGGTTGAATACCGCCCAGCCCCGGACCGCCTCGAACAATGTTAACCACCAAACAGGGCAGTTCCGCGCCGGCTATATAAGAAATCCCCTCCTGCTTTAAGCTGATTCCCGGACTGGATGATGAAGTCATCACCCGGGCACCCGCTCCGGCTGCACCATATACCATATTTATAGCGGCTATTTCGCTTTCTGCCTGCACAAAACAACCGCCCACCTTGGGCAGTTTCTTTGCCATGTAAGCCGGGATCTCGTTTTGAGGTGTAATAGGGTACCCGAAGAAATATTTACACCCGGCTTGAATGGCTGCTTCGCCTATAGCCTCGTTACCTTTCATAAGCACTTTTTCAGCCATATATTAACCTCCTAAATACATTTCTTCATTTTTCTACTTCTATTACAACATCGGGACATATGCGGGCACAAAATGCACAACCCGTACATTTGTCCATATCTGTAACAATGGCGGGATTGTATCCCTTTTTATTGATCCTGTCCTTGGCAATGGTAACTATACCTCTTGGACAAACTGTAGTACATAATTCACAACCCTTACACAAATCTTCCTTGAATGTAACCTTGGGCATTATCTCCACTCCTTTTGCTTTGCTATCGATATATTACAGCCTGTTTAATTCCATGGTGGCTTCATGTATAGCTTCATCGGAAAAACCAAATGTCGATATCCCCTGGGCAATTGCCTTAAAATGTTTTCAGTGCCGGTAACCATTGTAACGGGAAGTCCTGTGATTTTTGACACCTCATTGACAATGTTCTGCCCATCTATTATATCACAGGCCCGGGTCTGATAGGACAGGTTTGTATTGTTCACCAGGTCGGTAACCTTGAGCCTGGAACTGTCTTCAATCTGTCTCAACATGTCCACTATGGTTTCAGCCGTATCGGACAACGGTCGTTTTGTATTGATTACATAAAACATTCTATAACCCGACCGGGTTAGATGGTGGTAATACCTACCCAAAACCCTGGCCCCCAAATCATCGCCTCCCACATCCAAAACTACCTGCCAGCATTTATTTTCCAGTACCGACAGTATATCGGGGGGAAGTGAAGGCACATCTACTGTACTGTTGGCAAAATTGGGCATAATAACCCTTATGCCGTTACCCACCAGCATATCCCTTTGTTCCGACGTCCTGAAAAAAGGATTTACTATATCCAAATCCACTATTGCTACTTTTTCATGGGTTTCCTTTAACGTCAGGGCATAATTAATAGATAACTCGGTTTTACCGCTGCCAAAGTGTCCTGTAAATATATTCACCCTTTCCTTTCCCATGCCTAACCTTGCTTTCCAACATAATAAAATACAGCTTATATTATAACACATACCATGGAAGGCTGCTAGTATTAATACACCTTGGGTCTTTATATGCACTTTACGTGCAATAAACGACTTTTCCTTTTGTCCTGCATGCCATAAATCGTTAAGGCACCAAAATGTTAACAAATAAAAAGGGCATCACAAAACGATTTTATGACACCCCTTTAATAATCCTGTGCACATTATCTTTACGATATAGTCACACCACCCTATTCTTCCGAAGGTTTAATTGTTACATCCACTTCCTTAGGGTTAAAGTCTATTAACTCCAAGCCTTCAGGAAGCTGGGCATTTATAGGTAGGCGGTGAATTCCGGGCTCTAGTCCCGCTCCGTCAACGTATACGCTGATTCCATCTTCCGTTATGCCTTTCACTTTGCTTACCAGACCGTTGAAGGTAACTACTACCGGTGTGGGCGGGATTTCGCTAACATATCCTTCTTCAATATTATTTATATTGATGGTGTTCACGGTTATGGTATGTTGTTGTTGTTTCTCTTCAACTTTTACTGTAATCTTTACCCTATTGATTTCATCTAACAAAGTTACCCGTGAAGGAATTATTAAACCCACATCTATTACGGTGTCCTGGGTTATCCAATCTAGGTTTATGGGTTCTGTCAATATTTCGGTAATATCGTTCAATACATTTCTTCTCCCGGCAATTTTCAGAGTTCTCGGCGTTACCGTTATGCTGGACACCAAATAATCATCATTGATCGATTCTTTAATATTGGGCGTTATGTTAACGTCTTTGGTAAACAATATGTCCTGCCGCACCGTTACAAATTCCTTTTTCATTTCTACGCCTTCAGAAATTTGGTTATTTTCACCGTCCAATAGCTGGATGGGTACCGTTCTTATGACAACATCGGCGGAACCGTCTATATTTATCTCAGCTACGGCTAACTTAATTTTCGTTACCAAACTTTCAGGACCTCGCACCCGAATCTCGTCAGGTTCTATGGAATGCTGGCCCATTATATAGCCCCGCTTTGGTGAACCGCTTACCCTTAATTCAACGGGAACCTGGACCTCAACGACATTATCTATTTCCAACTCAATGGATGAAGGCTCGGTGTTCATTATCTCTACGTTTTCCGGCAACCCACTTATTGAAACAGGTAGAGAAACCGTTCCCTTTGCATTTATGTGCTCTACTTTAACTACCGCCCTTACATCAGACGGCTTGATATTTATTATGTCATTACGTCGCCCGCTGATTCTTACATCCACAGTATAATCCTCTTCATTTATTATTGTAAGATTATTGGCGGCAAGGGCGGTAATGCCTTGTATACTTACATCTATTCCCCTTAACATCTTGGTTGAAATAGGGTTTTGCTCGCTGACCACATAAGCCCATAGTATTATGGCAAATAATACCGATATTACTTTTAAAGCCAGATTATTTTTTAACATGTCTATCATTTTTGATTCTCCACCTCCTTATCTTAAGGGGGTTGCTTTCAACGTTTTTACCGAAAATATCATTCAATATATCCCTCAAACCCTTGGCATCCAAGTAACGCGTAAGCTTGCCGTCCTTAGCCAAGGACACAATGCCTGTCTCCTCCGATACTATAATAGAAATGGCATCCGAAACTTCAGAAATGCCCAAACCGGCTCGGTGACGGGTACCTAATTGCTTGCTCAGATTTGGATTTTCGGTAAGAGGTAGAAAACATCCGGCAGCCAATATTTGATCTTCCCTTATTATCACAGCCCCGTCATGGAGTGGGGTATTAGGTGCAAAAATATTAAATAAAAGCTCACTGGATACCGTTCCGTTTATTCTTACCCCCGTTTCTACCACATCACTTATCCCGGTTTTACGCTCTATTACTATAAGAGCACCTATTTTATTTCTGGCCAGATTTTGCACCGTCTGGGTTATTTCATTAATAACTTTGGTAAACTTTTTTTCGTCCGGCATAAAAATCGCACTGTTAAAAAAACGTCCCCTGCCTATATGTTCTAAAGCCCTTCTAAGCTCAGGTTGAAACACTATAAGCAGTGCGATTACACCCACAGTCATGGCATTGGACAAAAGCCAGTTAATGGTATTAAGCTTCAGCCATTCGGTTACCTTGGTGGCTATAAGCAGCACAGCCAGTCCCTTCAAAACTTGAGCAGCCCTTGTCTCTTTTATCAGAACCAGGAATCTATATAATACATAGGCTACAATTAAGATGTCTATCACATCTCGCAACCTAAACATAGAAATTGTGTCCCAGAGATTTTGCCACATATTTTCACCCCATCATTACAATAACTGGTGCATGCAACCAGCTTTATGTATAAAAGCCTTGAATTGGAAATTTAACAATAGTATACTCTTTAACTACTGTTATTATATTCCATGCCCGCTGTTATTACAATATATCCCCAAATCCCCATGTTTCATAATCCAACCTAAAAATTATTATATAATACTTACGGTATTGTTAAAAACAATAATTTTTAACATGCGTAGAAAAATACCCATGATAAAATTTAATTATTTATTTCTAGCGACAAGCTAAACAGCCAAGACATTGATCTGTTTAAATGAAAACCAGCATTGTCAGAATTTTTGAAAGCCGTGATTTTGTTGGAAGCCGTTATGGAAAAACAATGGTTTTAAGTCTAGAACCACGATTAAGAAAAACAAAACTTTGGAAAATTAAAAACAACGGAATCTAATGGCCGCCGGCCATTAGATTCCGTCTCTCATCCTTGCTATTTTTTCTTTGATCTTGGCCTTTGCTTCTTCGAAAAAAGGTTTACAGAATTCATAGGTGTATGTCCTATTTTCAAAGCTTCTGTTTTTCAAAGATTTCAAAAATAGCTGTTCAAACTGCTCCAGATCGCAGCCATAAATGTGGAAACTGTCAGCCATATGCAAGTACTGTCCAACCTTAACGGGCTCATTTAAAATATCGGACAACTGATCGGCAAACCGTTTTTGGAGCATAATAAAGGCAAACATATTCATAAAACTGGCTTTAAAAGCATCATTGGACCTCATGGACACATGCATGTTCAAGTATTTGATATCATCTTGCTGGGTACAGCGCAACCATATTCTCTGCAAGCAGGGCGGATCCTCGCTCTCAATGTCGCTGTCTGCCAACCAGGTGGTCATATTAGCCCGTCTGGTAAAGGGATTCCTCGCCAGTTCGGCAAGTACCCGGGGAAACTGATGGGATAACCGCTGATGATATGTATATAACCATCTCTTATCGTCAGGATCATTCAAATTCCTTACAAATTCGTCCTTTATACCGTCCAAAACCTCTTGCCGGTACTCTTCCAAATCCTCCAGTCCACCCGGAAAGCATCGGTGGATCATGGGTTCCGATAAAGGTTCCTTAACCAATATTATCATGGTACAGTCCTTGCTTTTCTTGTCCCCTTCCTTATCATAGTCGGTGGGGATTTCCATACCGTGGCGGTAAAGCTCTATTAAGGCTTTCTCATAAGCCTCGGCCAAGCCGCGTCCCTCAACCTTTATAACAGGTATCAACTGACAATCACCTTCTTTACTTAAATTTGTTTATTAATGGATCATAAACAAAAAACGAAAACACGATGTCGATAGCTGTCTAAATTATACCAGTCATTGGTTATTTGAACAAGACCGAAGATTTATAATCTGCCAAAGAACTGTAATACTTAATGCTATACGTGCCGCTGATAACGGTAAAATGTAACCTCTGGCCCAAATGCACAACCAAAAATGTATTGACATCATCCCTGCCCTTATAATAAAATCTTTGTAAACTTATGTTTATATGTAGGTTTACAATAGTGGGAGGAACCAACATGAAACTGTCCGTTAAGCAGATGATGTTAATAGCCTTATTTACTGCACTTACAGCCGTCGGCGCATTTATAAAAGTACCCTTGCCTCCGGTACCCATAACCCTTCAAACGCTCTTTGTACTAATGTCCTCCCTGCTGCTGGGTTCTCGGGCAGCCTTAATCAGCCAATTATTGTACATATTTATTGGCCTTATAGGAATACCCGTTTTTGCCTACGGAGCCGGACCCGGCTATATCCTCCATCCTACCTTTGGATATATTGCCGGTTTTGCCATATCTGCCTTTATAGTGGGAAAGCTTACCGAAAAACTTTCCTACTCTAAATACAGAATATATAAATTGTTTTTGTGCTGTATATTAGGCATGGCCATTTATTACGGAACAGGGGTTTTTCATCTATGGATAATTAGCAATATAATAAACAACAGCCCTTTATCAGTGAGCAGTATTTTATGGAAGGGTGTAGTTATATTTATCCCCGGTGATATACTAAAATCATTGGCGGCTTCAATGATTACAACCAAAATAAACCCCCATATTCGCCTAATAAGAAATTAATATTGCTAAAGATTACCCAAAATTTAGGAGTTCCCAAGTGCGGGAACTCCTATAGGCTACATCATGGTTTTGGTAACGGATTGCACCTGGTTTCCCAGGTCCATATTCTTATCGATTCGTTCGTCGATTGTTATATTTGTAATTACCCTATTAACTCCCCTATCAAAAGGCGTTTGATGCATCTTTTTTGCTATTTCCATAAGATCGTCCACATTGCCTTCTATAATGGTTGCAGTAGGAGTAATCTGATATTTCAGCCCCCTATCCTTTACAACCTTACAAGCATCCGAAACATAACTGCTAAAGCTTGCCCCCTCGGTACCCAGCGGCGTTATGCTAATTTCCAGTATGGCCACTCAATCACCTCCTGGAAATATTGTTTCCCATATCATTTTCTTTATCCAAGACTATGTTATCTTTATTACTTTATTTGTTATAACCTAATATTATTTTAGTCAAAAACCATGTCCCGGAAGCTGAATACCGGCAAAAACTTTGGCAGATCGGATATAACCGCTGTTTTCACTGTTAATCTTTTACCAAAGCCGATGGGTTTTGGTCGGTAATTGTCCCAACATGCACCAAACCGTCAAATCCTTAAAAATAGGCGAAACTTATACAGATTCTTCTGTTTCGTCCTCCAAACCTAATTCTTTTATCATCTGCTCTCGTATCTTATACTTCTGCACCTTGCCACTGGCAGTCAGCGGATACCGGTCTACAAATTTCACATACTTGGGTGCCTTAAACCGGGACAGTCCTTTTTTGGTATATTCTATAATCTCCTCTTCGGTGGCACTTGCCCCTTCCTTTAGTATTATACATGCCAGCACCTCTTCACCGTATATTCTGCTGGGGACGCCTACAACCTGTACATCTTTAACCGCCGGATGGGTATATAGGAATTCTTCAATCTCCCGGGGATATATATTTTCTCCCCCTCTTATAATCATATCCTTTAAACGTCCGGTAACCTTAAAATACCCGTCTTCCGTCATCTCACCAATATCACCGGTGTGCAACCAACCTTCCTCATCGATTACTTCCGCAGTGGCTTCTTTCATTTTATAATATCCCTTCATGATATGGTAGCCCCGGGTTACAATCTCTCCGGGTACGCCAGGCGGTAGATCCTTCCCCGTTTCGGGATCTACTATCTTGACTTCCACATGGGGATGGGGACGCCCTACGGTAGACACCCGCAGTTCTATCGGATCGTCCGTTCTGGTCTGGGTCATAACGGGTGATGACTCTGTTTGTCCATAGGCAATGGTAATTTCAGAGGCACCCATTTTATGGATGACAGCACTCATAACCTTTTCAGGACAGGTCGAGCCGGCCATTATACCCGTCCTTAAAGAGGAAAAGTCATATTTGTCAAAATCCGGATGTTCTAGAATGGCTATGAACATGGTGGGCACGCCGTGTACTCCGGTACACCTTTCCCTCTGTATGGCCTCCATTACCCATTCCGGCTTAAAATATTTTACCGAGACAATGGTAGCCCCTTTAGTAACACAGGCCATTATGCCCAGTACGCAACCAAAGCAATGGAAGAAAGGTACAGGTATGCACAATCTGTCTTTTGGCCCCAGTTTCATGCAGTCGGCAATTAAATTACCGTTATTTACTATATTATAATGGGTCAACATTACTCCCTTGGGAAAACCGGTGGTTCCGGAGGTATATTGCATGTTTATGACATCGTGAATATCCAAAGTCTTTTTTATATCATCCAATTGCTTCTGGTCTATATCCTCCGCCATGGTATATAAATCGTCCCAATTATACATTCCTTCCCATTTCTTATCGCCTATATATATGATGTTTTTAAGAAAGGGAAACTCAGGGCTGTTTAATTGTCCGGGCTTGCACGATTTAAGTTCCGGGCACAATTTGTATATATGCTGTATATAGTTAGAATCCTTAAACCCGTCCGTTAATATCAAAGTAGTGGAATCCGACTGTTTCAAAAGATATTCCAGTTCAAAGACCTTGTAATTGGTGTTCACCGTAACCATTACCGCACCTATTTTTGCGGTAGCAAATTGCGTGATCAGCCATTGGGGATAATTTGGTGCCCATATGGCAACGTGATCACCCTTTTTTATTCCCATTTTAATAAAACCCCTTGCAACCTTATCGCATATATCGTTAAACTCTCTGTAGGAATACCGTACATTATCAAGGGGATATACCACGGCATCCTTGTCAGGATACTTCTCAGCCATTTTATCCAGCAGCTGACCGACGGTGATTTCCATAAGTTGCGACATTTTCTGCTCTCCTTTCAATTGTTCTCCTTTCAAAGGAATTTAAATAAATATATAAAAAACCTTCCGTTTCCTGTTTGCCCAAGAAACGAAAGGTTGTGCTTCCGCGGTACCATTCTTGTTGGACGACAATCGCCGCCCCCCTCGTCGCAAGGCACAAATTATTATTTATGCCTCCTCCTCTTATTAACGGTGGGAGATGCCGTTCAAGTCTACTCTCCTACGTCGCAACATAGGATTTCGGTTGACTACTCAAGGGTGAGGTTCAGCAATAATAAATATCATCTCACACCAAACGATGACTCTCTGGAATTTATTGATTGCCTACTGGTCCCTGTCATAGTATTTTTCTTAATATACACTTGTATAAGATTTTACTATAGGGCTTGTATCATGTCAAGATTTTATCTTAGAGCTTTCATTCCCTTGTAATATACATACCCCCTGCTGCCCCGCGGGGTTATTATCTTCAACCAATCTCCCCTTTTTTCAACAGCGGTTACGATAGTACCATCGGAAAGCAGACTTATCCTTACGGATTTTGCATCGGGACTGTTAAAAACCGGAAGGGTGCTGTTGGCCACCACTAATTTCTCGCCCCTTATATTTGTGCCTTGTTGATACACCCAATGGTCAAACAGTAAGGAAACATGTTTCTTGGTGTATCCATTGATAATATTTTCAAAATCCTTGGTGGTAGCAATCTTCCACATATATTCTTTATAGTATTTGCCCAGGGCTTTAAAGTATCGTTTGTCACCCATAATACTTCTCAATTGGTGCTGGAACATGGCACCCTTTTCATAGACAGTAGGAAAATAGGTGTCCTCGTCGTATTTATCCAAGGACATCCCAATTTTTAGGCCCTTCCGTCCATCGGTTGTACCAATGTAACCCTGCTGCATATTCTGAAAACGTATTTTTCCATGGCTCCGGCCGTAGTTTTCCTCGTAATACAATACCTCACAATACCTTGCCAAGGACTCGTCCAACCACGGTTCTCTGTATTCGTCATTACCCACTGCATTAAACCACCATTGATGGGCTATTTCGTGGGCAACCGTCGACTCACTGCCACCCTCCTCCATCCTGGCCCGGGATATCCATATCATGCCTGAATATTCCATGCCACTCGATCGGATGGGGGCCTGGCATACATAAATATAATGGTATGGATATTCGCCCAGTAGCCTTTGAAAAGTATTCAACGCTTTCTTGGTATAAATCAGATTGTTTAATCCGGCCTTTTCGTTCCCTTTTTTATAAGCCGATATTATTTTTGTCCCCCTATGCTCCCCTGTAACCAGGCCAAACTTATGGCTGCTGATTATGCTAAAGGTCCTGGCCGGGCCTGCCAATACCCTAATGAATTGCTTGTTCCCTGATATAGCCGCTCCGGCCACCTCCCCGCTGGCTAATACCGTCTGAGTTATGGGAGCTTTAATGACTACATCAAAATATCCTGCGTCGCTGACAAAGGGATCACCGATTTCTGAAGGAGGAGTGGTTATCCATCCGTTGTTCCTTTGGGGTACAAGGGAGGGATAAAACCTGGATAGAGCAAAGATATCGTCCTTTAAGCCGTAAAAGGTATAATCGTTACACCGGGGAATTTCAGCCTTGTATGTAAAGGTAACCGATACTTCCTCTTCTTTTTTAAAAACCTTAGGGCAGAATACCGCCACCAGATTGTTGTAATATGTAAAATCCGCCTCCTTGCCGCCTACCGTTATGGTTTCAATTTCCATAAGCTTTTTTTCCATATCATTTTGATATAACTGAAACCACAAAACGGCGCAGGAAGCGTTTTTATTAACAAAGGTTATTGATGAAACGCCGTGTAACAGTCTGTTTCTAAAATCAAGATCGATGTACATGTTGTATATGGGACCGTCTTTGGGAACATTACCGGCCCGGTCGACAACAGAATGGGCATGTGCCCACCCATCCCTTGCCATTATCAATGCAAAACAAAACAGCGCTGCAGTAATCCATTGCTTTATCCTATCCCTGGTATGCTTACCCAACGTTGCTATCCTCCAGATGGTCCGTTTTATTAAATTATAACACATACATTTTTTATAATGCCAAACATCTTGCCTTTTAATGCAAAATTACTATATCAGCATGTCCGTCCATGCCAATGATTATATACATTTTTGATATACACCTGTAACAAAAAAAGTGGCATTTCATATTATATAGTAAACAAATAATTTACTTATCTGGAGGGATTATATGATGTTTAGCAGTGGCAAAAGCTCTTCTTTACTATTCTTCTTCCTGCTGCTGGTAATCTTTTTCGGCAGCGGATTGTTTGGCTTTGAAGAATAAATATTTGTCTAAATTGAAAAGGACCCTAGGGTCCTTTTCAATTTGGCAAAACTTTACATGTTTACTTTTTAACATCACCCCGTCATGGGGCGGGATGCTTGCAGTATCCACAAAATGCTTATAATATCCACGAAGACCAATGAAGGCAAATAAGCGTTCTGTCTATGGTTTTCCGAACAAATGTCTGTGTTTGTAAATTTTTTCTACAACCGCGCTACGCCTGAATCCCTGGCTGCTTTCATAACGGCCTTGGCTACCGCCGTTCCCACCCTCCTGTCAAATGGCTTGGGCAGTATACAATCCTCATTTAATTCCTCGTCCCCCACCAAGGAAGCAATGGCCTTTGCTGCCGCTATCTTCATTTGGTCGTTTATTTCCCTTGCCCTTACGTCCAAAGCGCCTCTAAAAATACCGGGAAAAGCCAGTACGTTATTTATTTGGTTGGGGAAATCCGACCTTCCGGTTCCAATCACCCTGGCGCCGGCTTCCTTTGCCTCATCGGGGAATATTTCAGGTACGGGATTGGCCATGGCGAATATCAGGGCATCTTTATTCATTGACCTCACCATATCCTTAGTGACCGTATTGGGAGCGGACACGCCTATAAAGACATCGGTACCTGCCATAACATCCTCTAATGAACCTTTTTTCATGCCTAGGTTGGTAACTTCCGCTATTTCTCCTTTGTAAGTATTCAGACCGTCCCGTCCCTTGTATATGGCACCCTGTCTGTCGCATAGCACCACATCCTTCAAGCCCATACCCATAAGGAGTTTTGTTATGGCTATTCCTGCAGCCCCTGCACCGTTTACCACAACAGAAACGTCTTCAATATCCTTGTCCACTATTTTAAGAGCATTAATCATGGCTGCCAGTGTAACCACTGCCGTTCCATGCTGATCGTCATGGAACACCGGTATATCCAATTCTTCCTTAAGCCTCTCTTCTATTTCAAAGCACCTGGGTGCCGAAATATCCTCGAGGTTTATACCGCCAAAGGATGGAGCAATCAGCTTCACCGTTCGGACTATATCATCCACATCCTTGGATGCTATGCAAATGGGAAAAGCATCCACATCGGCAAAGGTTTTGAACAATACAGCCTTGCCCTCCATGACCGGCATACCTGCCTCGGGACCTATATCCCCCAGACCCAGGACAGCCGAACCGTCTGTAACCACTGCAACCAAATTCCACTTACGGGTATAGTCATATACTTTGTTTTTTTCTTTATTTATTTCCTTACAAGGTTCGGCTACCCCCGGGGTATAGGCAATTGATAAATCCTCCATGGAATCTACCTCCACGGTACTAACTACCTCAATTTTTCCTCTCCATTCTTCATGCAGTTTAAGAACCTTATCTCGACTTTCCATCCATATCCTCCTTAAAATAACTTAAATCAAAAGCCACAACAAACAGAATATACCATCCCGTTTATTGTGGCCCATCTCCCCACCCAATATATTTAACTTGCCATAATTTATTATATTACAACGGTTAAATTAACGCAACAGATAACCAAATATAATTTTGCCCATCTTTTTGTATGGACCGCCCCTGAAATTGTCAGTTTAATTACGGCGCCCGATTAAGTTTACGGCTACCATCGGCAATGCTGCCCAAAATCAGTAATTTCCATATACGTCCGCCACGGGATTATGCATTTCGCCGTTATGCCCGGCCGCCGTATAAGTATCGTCAAACTATAAAAAACTTCCCAAAAAAAATCAGGCATCCCAAAGATGGGACCCATGACTTTGAGCATTGATTATATATTGGCTGCGGGGCTAGGATTCGAACCTAGACTATATGATCCAGAGTCATATGTGCTACCATTACACCATCCCGCAGCGTTACCGACGAATGATATTATAACATACCGAGTATTTTGAATCAATACCCCGCTTTACTTTTTAAAACTTTTTATTGAAAAAGCCCTAGACTTGAAAAATGGTGGGGCGTATTGGACTCGAACCAATGACTTCCACCATGTCAAGGTGACACTCTACCAACTGAGTTAACGCCCCACTCCAGGCTATAATATTATATAATAAATACACGATTTTTGCAATTCCTTTAAATGTGCTAAAATTTAGCATTGTCTAAGGTTTTCACAATAAACCTTTTATACATTTCATATTCCTTTGCAGTTACATTAACACGCATCCTAACCCCTACGTCTTCATGGCTGAAATGGTTTACCGAATGGCCTTGGAAAATTTCATTGGCTACGCTGCCATGGTCATATGGCACCAGCATTTCGACCGTCTTTTGTACTCCGAATATCTCATGCTCTATCCGCTCCAGAAGCTGTGGGATCCCCTGCCCCGCCAAGGCAGAAATCCATAATCCTTCCCCTCTTACATTGACCAAATCGGCTTTATTATATACCTTTATTACCTTTCCTTCATCCACTCCCAAGGATTTCAATACCGACATAACTGTTTTTGTCTGCCCTTCAATATTGCTACTGCTTCCGTCTACAATATGAAGTATTATATGGGCATATTTAATCTCTTCCAGGGTGGATTTAAAGGCGTCTATTAGATGGTGGGGTAACCTATCCACAAAACCTACGGTATCCACAAGCAGGAATTTCTTATTGGAGGGCGAATTAACGGTCCTGGTAACGGCATCCAAGGTAGCAAAAAGTTTGTCCTCGACCAGTACATTACTACCGGTGAGTTTGTTGAGCAGGGTGCTCTTCCCGCTGTTTGTATAGCCGACAAGGGCTACTATGGGCAGCCGGGACTCCAGCCTTCTTTTTCGCTGGTTGGAACGCTGTTTTTTTATCAGCCCCAGTTCATTACGAAGCTGGCCTATTCTCCTGCGTATGTGCCTTCTGTCCGATTCCAGCTTTGCCTCACCGGGACCCCTGGTCCCAATACCTCCTCCTAACCTTGAAAGCAGGTGTCCCATGCCCGCCAACTTGGAAAGTTTATATTCCAGCTGGGCAAGCTCCACCTGCAGTTTGCCCTCATGGCTGGACGCCCGCTGGGCAAAAATGTCCAATATAAGAGTTGTCCTGTCGACAACTTTGATACCTAAAGCATCCTGCAAATTATAAAGCTGGCCGGGAGTTAGCTCGTCATTTACGATTACCAAATCCGCATCGTGATGCTGCCTTAATAAAGACAATTGTTCTACCTTTCCCCTGCCTATATAATATGCCGGATCTTTGTCCCTACGTCTCTGATACATCCTATCGACCACAACGGCACCCGCCGTGGTGGCCAGGCTGTCCAGTTCGTCCATTGAATAGTCAATTTGCCGCTGGGTAGTTTTCATATCAAAAACCGAAACCGTTATGGCCTTTTCCTTTTTGACGGCATTATTGAAATACCTGTTATTTTTATTTCTTTCATCGTTGTATCGATTCAATACCAACATTAAATCGGGGTTTTCCATATCTTTAGCGGAATATGGCCCTTGTATCGTGTAGTCATCATCGCCTATATTAAAGGCACAATATATTTCCGTCGGCCGGCCTTTACGCACCCCCACCGAGGCAATGGCATCCAAATCCAGTTGTTTTAAGGCATTAATATCGATGGATGACAACTCACCTTCACCCTGGGGATGGGTATGAATACACCTGATACCTCTCTCGCCTTTTATATGCGGTAAGGGCACGGTGCTGGCGTTTCCTATGGAAACATCAACCACCCTGCCCGTTCTGTTTATATATATTGATATTTCCCTATTAATTTGACTGCTGCATTGGCTTAATATTTCTAATATTTCCTTTGTAACAAATAGGTTTTTATCTATTTGTATGTTATAAATACCGTTTAATTGATCCAATATCGACTGTTTGATTCCTTCCGTGTTGCCGTTTACCAGTTTTCATCAACCCCCAAGTATTATTATTTTACAAATTCCTCAGTATATCCTGGATTTCTTTACAAACATTTTCTATGATAAGGTCTACACATTCATCCCCAAGGGCAATGCTTGAATTTATTCTCGGGTCAATACCGTTTGCCCCCACCAAGGGCGTATCCAACGGGGGCAATTCATTTATATCCACCAAATCCATCCTCAGGCTCATCATAACAGAGGTTTCCCACTGTCCCGCATGATCCCCTGCCCAATCCAAATCATCCTTTGCTTCCTCATACTCCGAAAAGGCCAGTACCCTTATCCTGTCCCCCTGGATAAATTTATTTGCCACTTTTCTAATATAATGCTCCTGTATCCGACTGTTGTGGCCGTTACATATGATGACCAGTTTAAAATTTTCCTTGAAAACCTCTTTTATCACATCGGTTAATAAGTCTTCAAACGCCCTTTCATTTATTCTAAAGATACTGCCCGGAAGTTGGAAATCCGCCGCTGCGTCCATGCCCGGACGTATGGTACCGGAAGCGCCCACCTTGTTGGTGTCCAATCCACAATACAAAGGAGGGGATACTATCCCCCCTATTCGCCGGGCAATTCTACAGCACAATTCATGGGCCTTTATTCCGTCAGTGCCTAAGGGCAAATGCCTTTCATGCCATTCAATGGTGCCCAAGGGCAGATAGAAAACGGGATACTTTTCTCTAATATAAAAATACTCCCTGGGTTTGAGCATCTCCAGCCTGTATTTGGAATAATCTATCTTTGCATTTTCCTTATCGGAAAACAGTTGCCTTTGTTTATTATAATCCTTAAGGTTCATAAACGTATCCTCCCAGGACAAGCCGGGTACGGCTTTTATTCTATGAAATTACATAATTTCTATATTTTTCTGACTTTATTGTATACCACATCATCTTATTTTTCAACAAGCAGGCTTGCCACAAAAAAATACATTAAATATACCCGCCCGGTTTTGCATATGAATTATTAAAGAATATTAAAGGAGAAATATAATTAATGAAAAGGACTTCCTTTATTACAGGCGCAATAATTCTTACCCTTGCAAATTTTATCGTCAGGTTGTCGGGCTTTATATTTAGGATATACCTATCACGATTGTTGGGACCGGAGGGTATTGGCATATATCAGCTGGTATTGCCTATATACGTTTTTTTGCTTACCCTGGCCAACGCCGGCATTTCGGTTACCGTATCAAGATTTGTGGCAGAGGAATGGTCCAGAGGTAAAACCCTAGGTATAAAGAGGGTAATAATAAACAGCGTTGTGGTTATTACCCTTTGGAACATAGTGCTTTCGATGATAACATATTATTCAATGGCCGATATATCAACCCATATATTAAAAGATGAAAGAACATATTTACCTTTATTGGTATCCATACCATGTTTATTTATAGTAGGATATTCTTCCGTTCTCCGGGGTTTTTTCTACGGTATGCAGTCGAGCACCACTCCGGCTTTGGCTCAGATAATAGAACAAATGTTAAAGATAATAATAGTATTGCTGGCCATACCCTATATAAGTCACTTGGGCATTGAATACTCAATAGCCCTTGTCGTTGCCGCCATGGTGATCGGAGAAATGGCGGGCTTGGCGATTTTGTACTTTAACTATGTCCGAAACAAAAAAAAGGTATTCAAAGGTACCGTTTTGAAATTAAAAAAACGGATAATAAACCTGGGCACCATAACAAAAATACTGTCCATGACAATACCCGTTTCCATGAGCGGGCTTATACGTACAGGCATGCAGTCCTTAAACGCCATACTAATTCCCCACCGGCTGGTAGCGGCAGGTTATAGTAATACGGAAGCAATTTCGATATTCGGAAAAATTTCGGGCATGGCACTGCCCCTTATATTCTTCCCTTCGGTCATCATCTCCGCCCTATGCGTTACCCTAATACCGGCAATTTCGGAGGCCGCACCCCTAAAAAATTATACCCTTATTGCAAAGCGCACCACGCAAGCCATTAAGATGACACTGATCGTATCCACCTTAACCTGCTGCTTGTACCTGACCTTATCCCACCCCATTGCCCAGGTTATATACAACAGCCGCCAGATAGGGGATATGCTGTTATCCCTTGCAGTAGGTTCAATATTTATGTATCTTCAGTTTACATTGACGTCCATCCTAAACGGTATGGGGGAACAAAAGGTTGCCCTTAAATATTCCATCATCAGCTCCGGTATTGTACTGCTGTGTGTTTTCTATCTTGTGGCTATGCCTAAAGTGGGGATTTACGGATTCTCCATAGGTTTCATCCTCAGCGCCCTAGTAGCTACCATGCTGTCTATCAATTTTATAAAAAAGAAGATAGGCATAGAAATAAGAATAAGAAATTTAATAATGAAACCCCTGGTAATATCCATGGCCGCCGCACTATTATCCAATGTACTCTATAGATTAATGTCCGAACATGGCGCCAATCCCTGGCTGTCCCTGGCATCATCGGTATTGGCAAGCGTACTGCTCTACCTGGTTTTGCTGATTATAACTAAAACCGTTTCTGTATCAAATTTCAAAAGGCTGCTGCCCTTTTCAAAGACTTAAGCCTACCTTTGGGGTAGCAGGCTTTCCGGAAGTAAATCCTTATCCTTTATAAACAATATAAGGACTAAACCAACAACTGCAATTCCGATGGATACCGGGAAAAAGGTCTCTTTAAACTTTCCCATATCCATTAAAACCGCAAAAATATACGGCGCCGTGGCAGACCCGAAGGAGCGGCTGGAACCGTAACAAGTTGCCAGCACCCCCCTGTATTCCCGTTTTTTGACACCGGTACTGACGGCGTCTATGGACGGTAGGATCATACCTGCTCCTACACCGATTACAATCAATAACGGCCAAAAAATAACCGTATTATAGGTATAGGGTATGGATACCATGCCCCCTGCCATGATAAAGGAACCAAAACCCATGGTAAGCCTGGGACCGAGGCGCTTGCCAAAGAACCTGGCAAACATTGCGGTAAAACTCATACCCAAGATGGGCAAGGCCAGTATAAACCCTCGGATAACTCTACCGTCCTTAAACTTTTCTTCTAAAAAATCGCTGAGCCAGAAAAGGGTGCCGGTAAGCACAAAAAGGGTAGCAAAACTTGCTACTAGGGCAATTATCCGCGAGGAATTTTTAAAGGAAGCAAAGGCTTTCTTTTGCCGGTCCCACTGGATGGGCTGCTGCTTTGGCTCTTTAATGGTAAATAATATGGCCAAAGCCACGGGAATGGAAACCGCCGGGTAGATGAAAAAGGGCGCATACCAGCCGATAAGTCCTACCACACTGCCTATTACAGGGCTTAACAGCTTTCCCCCTCCATTGGCGGCCTCCAATATGCCGACTACTTTATGTCTTTCATCACTTTGGAAAATATCCCCGGCCAGGGCCATGCTTAGATATATGGGCGTGGAAAGTCCGATACCCTGAATAAAGCGTCCTATAAGGATAACCGTAAAGGGCTTGTCAAAAATGAACTTGGCCAGTCCCGCCAAAAGGCCGCCCAAACCAAATATAAATACCGATATGACCATGATAAGCTTTTTACTCCATCGATCTGCCAGTACGCCTCCAAAAGGGCTGAGCACGGCAGCCGGGAAAGACACTGCGGCCACCAACAGGGACAAACTCTTTAAGTTTATATTAAGGGCTTTGGCCATTTGGGGAAAGACGGGGAACAGTGCATTATTTACCAAAACCATAATAAAGCTGGTTGCAGCCAAAGCTGCCACTTTCATCCTTGTTTCCTGTTTCATGGTTTCCTTCCTTAGTGGATAATTAGTTTCAAACAAAAATAGTTATGGGGCATATTTATATTATGTCCCATAACTATTTTTTATTCAGGTTTAACCATGGAGCACCCATCGCTTAAAGCGACCTTTGTTGTCATGCTCAATAACGCCATGCCATAAAGGCCACAATACAAATTATTGGCCTTAGAATCTACCGATTACGAAGCAGAACACAGCTCAATTAATGCCTTTTCCGCTCCTTTTAAAAACATGTTCACCGTCTTATAGCAAGAATTTGTTTTATTTTATAGAAGTTCATTAAGTATTGCCTTTACATCCTCCTCCGTCATATCCACAGGGTTGCCCGACATACTGGATCCCTTGGAACCCTGGGCTATCACTTCAATCTTTTCTTTTGTAACCCCAAGGTCTGATAAACGCCTGGGTATATTTAAGGTAATGTATAAGTCATTTAACCAATTTAAAAGGTATTGTACTGCCTGCTGCTCCTTCATAGTATAAGCCCCGGCTATAAGGCAGCCGATATGGGCATACTTGTCGGGCAGTTTCTTGCTGTTATATTCTATTACGGACGGAAGTAGTACGGCACAGGCCAATCCATGACCAATACCGCAGTTGGCCCCTAAGGATGCGGCAATACCGTGGACGGCACCCAGTCCTGCATTGGCTAAAACCAACCCGCTCATCAGACTGGCCAGGGCCATGTCTTCCCTGGCTTTAATATCTTCCCCGTCCTTGTATGCCCTTTCCAGGGAACGGGAAGCCTTTTTAAGACCATATACAGCAAGGGCATCGGTAATTGGATTGGCCTTTTTGGTAACGTAGCCTTCAATCAGCTGAGTTAATGCGTCCAATCCTGAATAGGCTGTCTGCTTGGGCGGCAGAGAAACCGAAAGTCGGGGATCTATCAGTGCCACATCGGGTATTAGCTTTTCGCTCCTTATACTTTTCTTAAATCCTTCTTTGCTGGAGCAAATTACCGCATTTTTGGTAACTTCCGACCCCGTACCGGCGGTGGTGGGTACGGCAATAAAAGGCAGCGTATCCTTTTGTATGGTTTTTCCCGTACCTACTCCTTCGAGATAGTCGATTATCCTACCTCCATTTGTCACCAGCCCCGATACGGCCTTGCCTATATCAATTGCACTTCCGCCGCCTATGGAGATGATGCCGTCGCATTGATGCTCCAACGCCAGTTGTACCACAGTGTCCACATCTTCCAGCTGTGGTTCCCTGGCAGCAATTTCATGTATGTAATATTTAACCTTATTTTCTGTAAGCTTTTCGCATATGCTGTCTAATACCACACTTTTTCTCAATGTCCTGCTGCCGCTGATTACCAAGAAATTAGTCCCGTATTGCCGCGCCAGTGTGCCCATCTCTTTTATGCTGTCAATCCCGAAGACTATTTTGCCGGCAGAAAGAAATTGGAATTGCATACATTATTCCCCCCTATTGTCCTTTTCCTTTAAAATTAATAATATCATATGGCCATAGAATTTGAAACCTAACGGAATTATTGTAATGTCAGAAGGGGTGCCTCCACCGGCCACCACCCTATATGGAGTTTTCAAGGTTCTTAAGTTTTTTCTTACTCTTCAATCTTTATGGCTTCTGTGGGGCATGAGTCCACCGCTTCCTTAACGGACTGCTGAAACTCTTCTTCGACTTCGGGTTTTACAGCCTCTGCCTTTTCATCATCATTCCATACAAACACATCCTCACATATACTGATGCACAGGCCACAGCTAATACATAAATCCTGATCCACATAAACCTTCATAAGTAAGCATCCTCCTTTCATTGTTATTATGACCATTTCCAATATGATTATAAATAATTATTTGTAAATATATACCCCTTCTATATTGCGATATGTTATATCAATCCGGGTATGAGATGCATAGGATAGTATAGATACCACAACGAAAGGAGGGTAAAAGGTGTATTCCGATCCAAAATGCCAGACGTGTGGCTACTATCATAGAAGGCCTTGGTGTCCCATACACCCCATGCCGCCGGTGGAACCATATCCTCCCCAACCTCCATACCATCCACCTATGCCCGACCATATGCCGCCTTGTCCCGGAGGATGTATCTATACGGTAGTTGCCGGTGATACCATGTTCCTTATCGCACAAAGGTTTGGGGTAAGCCTTGATGCACTCATAGCAGCTAATCCCCAGATTGCCGATCCTAACGTAATTCAAATCGGTCAAAAGATATGCATACCCCCGCCAACCCCAATGCCCGATCCACCATGTCCGGGCGGCTTTATCTACACCGTGGCTGCCGGCGATACCATGTTCCTTATCGCGCAAAGGTTTGGGGTAAGTCTTCAGGCACTCATTGCAGCCAACCCGCAGATACCGGATCCCAATGTAATACAGGTGGGCGACAGAATATGCATACCGCCCCGCCGTGATCGTAAGAAGATTAAACAGGCTGCTGAAGATAAGGAATAATTGTATACAACCCATGGCGGTTAATACTGCAACACAGGCCATAATGATCGCACCCGCAAACTTAAGTCAAAATGGGGGACAGTCTTACTGCAACCGCATAACAACTGTCCCCCAACCTTACAACCTTATTTAATGGTTTACTGTTTATACTTTTCCATTTCCAAAACCCTGTTGATAGTATATAGTACCTGCTCTTTTCTAAAGGGTTTTACTATATAGTACAATGCACCGTTGTCAATTGCCTCTTTTATAAACGGTTCTTGGCCTATGGCAGAACACATGATAACCCTTGCATTATTGTCTACACTCATTATTTTTTTCAAACCTTCGAGCCCGTCTACCTCCGGCATGGTAATGTCCATAATAACTAAATTGGGTTGTGATTTTATATACTTATATAACGCATCATTTCCATTAGTAGCCTCATCAACAACCACATGCCCCGCTTTTTCAATAATACCTTTTAGCTTTTTTCGCATGAAAAGGGAATCATCGACCACTAAAATCCTTAGCATAATTTGCTCATTCCTTTCCGAATATATAGTGTACTCTTTTTTGGATAGAATTACAATATGCTTCAAGCATTCTATGGCACTTAGAATAAGGATTATAACATAATTTGAATGCTTGATTGCGCCGCACTTAACTTTTAGCCACCGGAGTTAATTTTTTTTGTGTCAGCATGCCCACAGAAAAAACTGAAACAATCAGCTCTGCAAAGGGCACTGCTATCCAGACACCGGTCATCCCCAAAAATTCAGACAGTATAAATACCAAGGGAATGGTAACTATAAATCCCCGGAGGATTGAAATAACAAAAGCATTTTTGGGCTCATCCACAGAACCAAAATAGGTTGCCAATAAAATATTAATTCCGATAAACAAAAATGCTGTAAAATAAATGCGCAGCCCTTCTATGGCCATACCGGAGAGCCGTAAATCTTGTTCTTTGTTAAAAATACTGACTATTGGCTCTGCAAAAGTAAAGGAAATAATATATATCAGCACGGCAAAAGCACAGGTCACCACAATCCCATATTTTAAGACCTCACGAATATTGCCATGCCTTCCCACACCATAATTTCTGCTGATAATTGGCTGCATTCCCTGGGCAATACCCGTAAATATTGATAATATTACAAGGGCAATATTTGCAATTATTCCATATGCAGCAACTCCCAGATTGCCGGCAAGCCCCAGGATAATACTGTTAAAAATGATCATAACAATTCCTGATGAAAGCTCTGTTACAAGGGAATACACACCAAGGGATGAAACATCACAAAATACCCATAGCGCCGGCTTGGATCTTACCAAATGAAAGCTATTTTTCTTTTTAACCATGTGTGTTGATAATACCGTCAGACTGATTGCCGGGGCAATACCTGTAGCAACGGCTGCCCCAAACATTCCCATTCCAAATATAAATATAAATACATAATCCAAAATGATATTTGAAAAGCTGCCCAGCAACATAGCAATCATTGCCAGCCTGGGATTTCCATCATTACGTATAAAGCAGGTTATCAAACTGTTTAGCATGAAGGCAGGTGAAAAGCACAGCACCACTTTCAAATAGGTGCTCGTCATTTGATGGGTAGTTGCATTCGTCCCCAGCAAAGAAGCCAGCCGGTCTGACAATAACAACCCCGTTGCAAAAAAGACGCCTGATAATATCAGAATAAAGTATAGGGATTGGGTAAATACCGTTTTTGATTTTGAAATGGAAAACCGGGTAGCACCTCCCATTCCAATCATTAAACCCACACCGTAAATAAAGCTGTAAATTGGAATGGCAAGATTTAGCGCTGCTAAGCCGTTTGATCCAATCCCCCTTGCCACAAAAAATGTATCTGCAAGGATATAGCAGGATATCCCCATCATTCCAAGGACGTTCAGTGAGACATATTTACAAAATGTTTTTTTAATGTTTTTACTTTCCATATTCCCTCCACAATAAAAAAACACCCGACTTTCATACCTTCAAAGGCCTAACGGTATGAAATCCGAATGCTTTTTAATTGCATTTACCCGGCGGCAAATGCAAAGCATTGTGCTATTAATCCTTGCTCATTGTAACACAAACCCAGTAATAAAAGCAACTGCCAGTCCATGCTTAATCTAGCCGTTAAAGGCAGCAATTTTATGATAATCTTTTGCTTTATTAACATTAATATCTAAGCTAAACTTATACTTTAAGGCACAGTTTTCAAAAACCTTCTGCGCTTTATTGTTTATGGTATTTGCATATGTTACTACAAATTTATTAGAACTTTCATCAAAATCAGCTTCTAATATCATAAAATAATCGGTACTAACGGAAAACCCCGTATAAAAATAATTAACTTGGTATCCCTTAAATTCTTCAATAAATGTATTATAAACTTTTCTTAAAGTAAACTTTCTTGTATTCTAAAGATATTCCGGGGGGCAACCTCACCGAAATATAAAATTTCATAGTTATCGGGGTTGTCAAAGGCCCGGTCAAAGGCCGTATACGGTATCATGCTTTGCCAGTAAGCCTTTGCCGTTCTCTTTAGTTTCTATCTGGCCAAATCTTCCCATCCCTTATACCTTTCCTCTTGCATGTCCACTAAAATGTCATAAATTCTTTGGGCCATATTAATGTTGAAAAACATAAGCTTGTTATTATCCAACCCGTCGGTTTCCACTTCCAAGGCAAACCTGGCCTTTGGCCTCTTTAGATAGAAAAATATGGCTTCGCTCCTACTGTACTCTTTAAATAGTTCGGGTTTGTATTTATCAATTATTGAAGAGATCATTTCGGTATCACCCTTTGGCCTGTACCCTTCTCCCCCCAGCCCGTTTTCTAGGATGCTTTGTGCTTTCTTTGGCTGCGTAACATGATAAATTCTCATATTATCCCCGCCTTCCGATGTATTATCTCACCAGTAACAGTTACATTCCTTGACTTATATAAAAATATGAAAGTATGGCACAAACCCATGGAAACTTTACGATGATTCTTGATCTTATAGCTCTTGTAGAAAATACAATCGCAGACAACCGAAGATAATTCATCATGTTGTTTCCCATCTTATTGTCTTAAAATGAATCTTTAAAATAACCGGCAGTTTAGTAACTTAAATAGGACTTATCCGGCTTCCGTCGCAACCCAATTTCTCCATATTGAAATCAATAAACAAAAAACTGATGCTTCAACTTAAGACTTATGGACACAACTGTAGTGCGTATCCATAAACCATAAGTTCAAAACATCAGTTTATATTCTTTAAAAGCAACCGCAAATATTGTAGCATATACTAGCTATATTTGCAAACAGCATGGGATAAGAATGTAGTAACAACATACTTCAGGTTTAAAAAAAGCATCTCTCTGTTTATCTTCCGGTTTAATCATCTCACCCACTTGGGGAATTGGTGAGCTAAGCATATATTTTCTTTCTTCCTGCGCAGCTCTCTTTCTTTGTCTCTGATCTAGTTGTAAGTATAAAACATTATAATAACATATATGGAGGAATTTACCTTCCAGCGTCGAATATGGATATTCAAGAAAATCAAAATAAGGAGAGTTTAAGGTGAATATCTGTAAAAACTGTGGAAATGAATTAAGAGACGGAAGTGTTTATTGTGATAAGTGTGGCAAAAAAGTACTGACAGATATTCCATTACAAGGAAAATGCTTAATAGGTAAATTTAGATTTTTAAAAAGCAAAAAAACTACTATTATTATACCTATTGTAGTAGCGTTGATAATTTGTGCATTTTTCTTTATATTTTATATAAATGATCCCATATTTGTGTGCAAAAATGCTATTAAAAACAACAATTATTATAAAGCAGTTAGTGTTTATAACGAAGATATTAGTCAAGTCCAAATTAGTGTGTAAATTACCTCGGTTATCAAACGGTAGCTAATGAGACAATAGCCTAAGCGTTTTTATGCCGCGAAAGCAGTTGACGATGAGAACATGGCATGTTAGGCTGTTGG